>JAVBUU010000107.1:0-5650 GCA_031555005.1 Opitutales bacterium
TCACTTTATGAAAAAAGAAAATAATTCCGCACCGGCGAACAATGCCGCCGACCCCGCCGATTTCAGTGACAGCCTGTTGCGCGATGACGTTGCCTCGTTTAAAAACGGGGTGTTGCATCACTTGAAGTGTTCGCTTGCCCGTGACACCTCGACGGCGGTGCCGCGCGACTGGTGGACGGCCACCTGCCTGGCGATGCAGGATCGCACGCTGGATCGCTTCATTAAAACGCAATCGGCGCACTCGCAAAGCAACACACGCCGCGTTTACTATTTGTCGCTCGAATACTTGATGGGCCGGTTGCTGAAGAACAACCTTTCCAATGCCGGCTTGCTTGAAGTCGCCTGCACCGCGTTGCACGAACTTGGTTATGATTTGCGCACGCTTGCGGACTCGGAGCCGGACATGGGGCTCGGCAACGGCGGTCTCGGCCGGCTCGCGGCGTGTTTCCTTGATTCGCTGGCGACGCTTGACTACCCGGCGATCGGCTACGGCATCATGTATGAATTCGGTTTGTTCCGGCAAAGTTTCGACAAGGGCCGGCAGTCGGAAACCGCGGACAACTGGCTGCAAGGCGGAAATCCCTGGCCGATTCGCCGCCCGGAAAATCGCGTCATCGTGCCGCTTTACGGTCATGTGACGATGGACTATGATGATCGCGGGAATTTCTGCCCGGTTTGGCATCACTCGCACAGCTTGGTCGGCATCCCGTGCGACATTCCGATTGTCGGCTACGATACGAAGACCGTGAATTTTCTGCGCCTTTGGGAGGCGCGTGCCTCGAATGAGTTTGACTTCAAGATTTTCAATGAAGGCGCTTACATCGAAGCCGTCCACCAGAAGACAATCGACGAAACGGTTTCAAAGGTGCTTTACCCGAACGACAAATCCGCCGTCGGCAAAGCGCTCCGCCTTGTGCAGCAAATCTTCTTCGTCTCGTGTTCGCTGCAAGATTTGATCCGGCGCTACAAGCGCAATAACAAGGGTTGGGCCGCGTTTCCGGAAAAAGTGTCCATCCAGCTCAACGACACCCATCCGGCGATTGCCGTTGCGGAGTTGATGCGCCTCCTGCTCGACGTCGAACACCTCTCCTGGGACGAAGCGCGCGATATCGTGCTGAAGGTTTTCGGCTACACGAATCATACGCTGTTGCCGGAAGCGCTCGAAAAATGGAGCGTGCCGTTGTTCGAAAAAATCCTCCCGCGCCACCTTCAAATCATTTACGAAATCAACCGGCGCTTCCTTGAACGCGTCGAAGCGAAATGGCCGGGCGACGGCGCGAAAAAACGCGACCTGTCGATCATCGAAGAGGGCTCGCCGAAGATGGTTCGCATGGCGCACCTTGCGGTTGTCGCCAGCCATGCGGTCAACGGCGTCGCCGCGCTGCATACGCAACTTTTGCGCGAATCGCTTTTCCACGATTTCGACCAACTTTTCCCCGGCCGCTTCCAAAACAAAACCAACGGCATCACGCCGCGCCGGTGGCTCCGCGGCTGCAATCCGCTGCTCTCGACGCTCATCGATCAAAAAATCGGCCCGGAGTGGACGAAGGATTTGGATTTGCTGAAAAAATTGGAAAAATGGGCGGACGATCCGGCATTCCAAGCCGAGTTCATGAATGTTAAACGCGCCAACAAGGCGCATTTGGCCGGCCTCATCAAAACGCTTTGCAACGTGGACGTCAGCCCCGACGCGCTCTTTGACGTGCAAATCAAGCGGCTGCACGAATACAAACGCCAGCACCTGAATCTGCTTCACATTTTGACGCTTTATCGCCGGTTGCTGAACAACCCGAACTTGGACATCGTGCCGCGCGTCTTCATTTTCGGCGCCAAGGCCGCTCCCGGCTACGATCTTGCGAAAGACATTATTCACGCGATCAACGCCGTTGCGGAAAAAATCAACAACGACGAACGCATTAAGAATAAACTCAAGGTCGCGTTCCTGCCGGATTACCGCGTCACGCTCGCCGAGCAAATCATCCCGGCGGCGGACTTGTCCGAGCAAATTTCCACGGCCGGCAAAGAGGCGTCCGGCACCGGCAATATGAAACTCGCGCTCAACGGCGCGCTCACCATCGGCACGCTGGACGGCGCCAACGTCGAAATTCAAGAGGAAGTCGGCAACGACAACATCTTCATTTTCGGACTCAATGTCGAAGAGGTGCGCGAACTGTGGGCGCACGGCTATTCGCCGCGCGCGCGCTACGAGGCTGACGAGGAACTCAAAGCCGTCATCGACTGGCTCTCGTCGGATTACTTCGGCAGCGGCGAACACGGGGCGTTTGCCTCCATCGTTCGCAGCGTGCTCGACCACGGCGATCCGTATTTGGTGCTCGCCGATTACCGCGCCTACGTCGAAGCGCATGAGCGCGTCGATGTCGCGTATCGCGACAAAAAACGCTGGGCACGCATGGCGATTTTGAACACGGCGCGCGTCGGGAAATTCTCTTCCGACCGTACGATTCACGAATACGCCAAGGATATTTGGAATCTTAAAGCGGTGCCGGTGAAATAACCGCGCCGCGCTTCGCGCAACAACGTCAAATTACAAAAAAGCAAATTCCGAAAAAAGTCACGGTTCCCGAAAAGAATCGTGATTTGTCGCCGGAATTTATTCGGGAGCCGCGTTTTGTAATTTGCGATTTTTCAATCCGTGCTTCTCGACGTTAAAAACCTCCGCATCCGCTTCTCCTCCGGCGCTCAAAAAACGGAGGTCGTCAAGGGCATTTCATTCGCGCTCGACGCCGGAAAAATTCTCGCCGTCGTCGGCGAGTCCGGCAGCGGGAAATCAGTGAGTGCGCTGGCGCTGACCCGGCTTTTGCCTGCGTCGCCGGCATGTGAAATCGCCGGCGAAATAAATTTTGCCGGCCGCGATTTGCTTAAAGAGCCGGAAGGGGCGTTGCGCCGGGTGCGCGGTAAGGAAATCGCGTATGTTTTTCAGGAGCCGGGCACGTCGCTGAATCCCGCCTATACGGTCGGATTTCAAATCGGCGAAGTGATCCGTGCGCATTTCCCGGCAACAAAAGACGTGCGCGCCGAAATCGTCCGCGCGCTTGAGGATGTAGGCATTCGCGATGCGGCGAAGCGCCTTGGGGCTTATCCGCATGAACTTTCCGGCGGCATGCAGCAACGCGTGATGATTGCGACGGCGCTCGCCGGCCGTCCGCGCGTGCTTGTGGCCGACGAGCCCACGACGGCTTTGGATGTGACGATTCAAAAGCAAATCATGGAATTGCTCGCGTCGATGCGCGCGAAATACGGCATGAGTATTTTGATGATCACGCACAACTTCGGCGTTGTCGCAAATTTTGCCGACGAGGTGGTCGTGATGTATCGCGGCGAAATCGTCGAACGCGGCACGACCGGCGAAATTTTAAATTCGCCGAAGCACGAATACACGAAGGCGTTGATCGCCTGTATTCCGCGCCTCGGGCAACGCCGCCGGCGTTTGGCGACAATCGGAGGCGTTGCATGATGAAATCTTTTGTCTCGAGGGGGGCACGCATCTTGCGTGCTGCGGACGGCATCATGCCGGTCGCCGGGGAATCGGTTATCGGCAACGGCGCGCAGGATGCGTGCCTCGCCCGAGACAAAGACATCCTGCGCGTCGAAAATCTTTCCGTGCACTATCCCGTTCGCCGGACGTTGTTCGGGAAAACGCCCGAGCCTTTGCGTGCGGTTGACGACGTTTCGTTTTCGGTGAAACGCGGCACGACGCTCGGCATCGTCGGCGAATCCGGCAGCGGCAAGACGACGACCGGCCGCGCGATCATGCGGCTTGCGCCCGTGGCCGGCGGGCGGATTTTTTTCGAAAAAACGGAATTAACCGCGCTCGCGCCGGCGGAATTTTTCCCGTTTCGGAAGCGCGTTCAGATGATTTTTCAAGACCCGTATAATTCGCTCAATCCGCGCATGCGGGTTGCCGGCATTATCGGCGAAGCGCTCGAAATTCATTTTCCGGAAATGTCCGCCGGCGACCGCGAATCGCGTATCGCGGAATTGTTGCGCCGCGTGGGGTTGCAGCCGGAGCACATGTGCCGGTTTCCGCACGAATTTTCCGGCGGGCAGCGCCAGCGCATCGGCATCGCGCGCGCCCTCGCCGTCGAGCCGGAGTTGCTTGTCTGCGACGAACCGGTGTCCGCGCTCGACGTTTCCGTGCAGGCGCAAATCGTGAATTTGTTGCAGGATTTACAGGACGAACTCGGGCTGACTTACATTTTTATCGGGCACGACTTGGCGGTCGTGGAGCACATAAGTGATTACGTCGTCGTGATGGCCCGAGGAAAAATAGTTGAACAGGGCGCACCGGATGCGCTTTATGCCAACCCGCAGGAAGAATATACGCGGAAACTTCTGGCAGCGGTTCCCGTTTTTTAACCCAAACGCTTTATTGCATTATGAATAATCCCTTGAAGAAGGCGGATACGTTTTTTTTCCCGACATTGCTGTTGTTGGCCGGATGTGCCGGTGTCGTTATTTGGGATCAGTGGCACCAGTGGAGCACGAAGGAAGATTATCAGTTCGGGTATTTGGTGCCGTTTTTTTTCCTTTATGTTTTGTATGATCGGTGGCCGCAAATTCGCGCGACGTTGCTCGGCGAAACGCCGCTGCCGGCACCGTTGCCGGCACCGGCGTCGCGCGTGTGGAACGGCCTCGTTTACGCCGGGCTGACGTTTTCGATTTTGTCTTTTGCCGGCGGTGCCGCGTGGCGCGCGCTTGCCGGGCCGGGCATTCTTTCGACGTGGTTTAACACGTTTGGCTTTATGGGAATGTTTTTCGGGTTCGCGTGGTTGCTTTGCGAAAAAAATGCCGCCGGTCGCACACTCGGATTCGGCGAACGCATGGCGTTTATCGGGCTGGTTTGTTTTCCCGGCTTGGTTTGGTTTATTTCCGGTCCGTTTCTCTATCTCGTCGATACGAACATTAAATTGATTTTGCTTAATCGCGTGACCGGCGCCGTCGTCGAAATCATGTCGATGCTCGACATGAGCGTGACGCAGGAGGGCAACGTGATTATTTTGCCGACGATACTCGCGAACGGACGCCCCGACAGCGTAGGCGTCGCCGATGCGTGTTCCGGCATTCGCTCGCTCACGGCGTGCGTTTTCATGGGCGCGTTTCTCTCGGCGATATTCGTTTCCGGCATCGTGCGAAAGATGATGCTTATTTTCTTCTCCGTCCTTTTCGCGATTTTCCTGAATGTGCTGCGCACGAGTTTTCTCACGCTTTGGGCGTTCAAAAACACCTCGGCGTCGCTGGACATGGATTTGTGGGGAAATGCGCAGGATTCGCCGGAGTTTGTCGTCGCGACTGTGCACGGCGTTGCCGGTTATGTCGCGATGGGCGTGACGTTCCTCCTGCTTGTGATGCTGATTCCGCTGATCAACATTCGGCTTTCCAAGACGGTCGCGTAGATGGCGGCGGAAAAACAGTAACGCCGCGCCTTTTTATTTCGACATCCCCTTAACAGAAATTTCCCTATGAAAATCTTGATGCTTTCCCCGGAACTCGCGCCGTATGCCAAGGCCGGCGGCCTCGGCGACATGGTCGCTTCGCTTTCCAAGGCGCTCGCGCAATCCGGCCACGACGTGCGGATTTGCATTCCGCTTTACGGAAACATCAAACCTGCGGCCGATTGGCAGGCATTTCC
>JAVBUU010000008.1:0-26140 GCA_031555005.1 Opitutales bacterium
CAATGAAAGCACTTGTCAAAGCCGAGGCCGCAGTCGGCCTTAAACTCATGGACGTTCCCGAGCCGACCTACGGCCCGAACGACGTCCTCATCCGCATCAAAAAAACCTCCATTTGCGGCACCGACGTGCACATTTGGAAATGGGACGATTGGGCGCAAAAAACGATCCCCGTGCCGATGGTCGTCGGCCACGAATACGCCGGCATCATCGAAGCCGTGGGCTCCAACGTAAAGGCGTTCGAACCCGGCCAACTCGTCTCCGGCGAAGGCCACATCGTGTGCGGCCATTGCCGGAACTGCCGCGCCGGTCGCCGGCACCTTTGCCCCAACACGCAAGGCGTAGGCGTCAACCGCCCCGGCGCATTCGCCGAACTGCTCAGCATCCCGGCCGATAACGTCGTGCCGATTCCGCAAGGCATTTCGCACGACATCATCTCGACCTTCGACCCGCTCGGCAACGCCGTCCACACGGCGCTCAGCTTCGATCTCGTGGGAGAAGACGTGCTCATCACCGGCGCCGGTCCCATCGGCATCATGGCGATTGCCGTCGCCAAAGCCGCCGGCGCGCGCAACGTCGTCATCACCGACGTCAACCCGTATCGCCTCGAACTGGCAAAGAAGATGAACCCGACGCGCGTCGTCGATGTTTCCAAGGAAGATTTGAAAAAAGTCCAAATGGAACTCGGCATGACCGAAGGCTTCGACGTCGCGCTGGAAATGTCCGGCAACGCCCGAGCGCTCGACCAAATCCTCGACAACATGAGCTGCGGCGGCCGCATCGCGCTCCTCGGCATCATTCCCGGCAAAGCCGCCATCGACTGGAACAAGGTCATCTTCAAGTGCATTCACCTGAAAGGGATTTACGGCCGCGAAATGTTTGAAACCTGGTATAAGATGATCGCGCTCGTGCAAAAAGGCATGGATATCTCGCCGGTCATCACGCACAAATTGCATTACACGGAATTTGAAAAAGGCTTCAACGCGATGATCTCCGGCGAGTCCGGCAAAGTTGTCCTCGACTGGACAAAGTAATTTCGTAATTAAAATTCAATTACAAAAAAACCGCGTCGGCGTCAATGCCGGCGCGGTTTTTGCTTCATGCGCCGGCAAGAATTCCGCCGGCCTTACTTTTTCGGTCTCGGCAACGTCAGCGCAAACCACATCGGGATCAACGCCAACAACGCGCCGGACAAATAAACCCACGAGTGCGTATGCGTCTTAAAATAAATAAACGCCGCGCAGATCGGCCCGATTGCGCGCGCCAACGCGCCGGCACCCCGAAAAGCCCCGAGGTTTTTCCCCTGCTCCTCGGCGGAGGAATAAAGCGAAACCAGCGAAGACAGGCTCGGCTGAACCAATCCGATCGAGAGCGCAAAAAACATCATGCCCGTAAAAAACATTATTTTGTCGCTGCCGGCACCGCTCTGCGTGAGCCCGATCGCCAAAAACGCGGCGATCCCCGCAGCCAGTCCGAAAATCGCCAAACAGCGCTCACCCAGCAGCGGCGCCAGCCGGCGCACGATCAAGCCCTGCGCCAAAATCAAGAAAATGCCGCTGAAAACAAAAACCCCGGCATTCTCGCGCGGCCCGAAACCGAACAATTCCGTCGTCATGAAAACGAGCGTCGCTTCCATTCCGCTGAAAACCATCGTAAAAATAAAATTCATCGACACCGCCTGCCGGGCACCCGGCGAGCTCTCGCGGAAAAACCGCACCGTTGAAAACCGGAACGCCGTGTTTTCGTCGGCGACACGCCGCTCCGGCGGCAATGTTTCGCAAAAATAAAACCGCGCCATCAACCAATTAACGCCGGCAAACACAAAGGCGACAAACGCCGGAAACGAAAACGGATTTATCGCGAACCCGGCGGCCGGCGCGCCGGCCGTCCAATCCCATTGCGCCGCAAAGCCGCCGATCGCCGGCCCGAGCAAAAATCCGAGCGCGAATGCCGAACCGACAAGCGCCATGCCGCCGGCGCGTTCCTTGCCGGTCGTTAAATCAGCCGCCGCCGAAGCCGCCACGGCAATGTTCCCGCCGGCAACCCCGGCAAGCATTCGCGAGGCGACAAAAATCCAAAATGACCCGGAAAACATCCATAGGAAATACGCGCCGGCGGTGCCGGCAAGCGTCACCAACAACACCGGACGCCGCCCGAATTTGTCGGAAAGCCTTCCCCAGACCGGCGCGGACAAAAATTGCAAAAACGAATACACCGACCCGATTATCCCGCCAAACAAAACGGATGTGATAAAAACGTCGTTCGTCCCTCCGGAAAGCGCGCCCGCAAGCCGCAAAAGCGCATTGAGCAACACCCCGCCGGCGCTTTCCGTTTCAAGAAAATGCGCGAGTAATTTCGGATAAAGCGGAATCATCACGCTGAACCCGAGAATGTCCATGAACACCGTCAGGAACACCAACCGAAACGCGCGGCGCGGCAGACGGCTTATTGAGGACGAATCGGAGGACATATATTTTTTTCGGAACAAAGCGGTTATCAACGCTGAGTCAAAAACACGAATTGCAAAACAAGCGATTCAAAAAAACGCGTCCACGAATACTTTCGCGCTTTCGCGCCCTTGCCGGGATTTTTCGCCCGCGTTTGCGCTTGCCGCATCCCGCACCGGCAACACGTTTACCGGTTTTTCCGATTATGAGCGAAACCAACCTCAACGACATCTCGCACGATCTTTTTGCAGTCCGCAAAACGAAACTCGATGAGCTTCGAAAATCGGGCGAAGATCCGTTTCGCGCCAATTGGAATCAAACGCACACGTCGAAACAGTGCGTCGAACTCATGCCGCCGGCGCCGGCGGAACCGCTGCCGGAAGGCACGCAGCACTACGGGCCGGAAGTATCCGTCGCCGGGCGCGTGATGCTCATCCGTATCATGGGCAAGGCGAGTTTTATCAAGATCCTCGACCGCGACGGCATTATCCAGGTTTACGTCACGCGCGACGAAGTCGGCGCGGATCGCTATAACACGCACTTTAAAAAGATGGTGGACATCGGCGATTTCGTCGGCGTTCGCGGGCCGTTGTTCCGCACCTCCCACGGCGAAGTGACCGTGCGCGCGAAAGACTACGCGCTCGTTTCCAAGGCGCTCCGGCCGCTGCCGGAAAAATGGCACGGGCTCGCCGACAGCGACCAAATCTACCGGCAGCGTTATCTCGATTTAATCACGAACGACGAATCCCGCCGGCGGCTTTTCAACCGCAGCCGGATTATTTCCGAAATCCGGCAATTTCTTTGGAGCCGCGATTTTCTCGAAGTCGAAACGCCGATGCTGCACGCCGTCGCCGGCGGTGCCGCCGCGCAGCCGTTCACGACACACTTCAACGCGCTCGACTGCGATTTCTTCATGCGCATCGCGCTCGAGCTGCACCTGAAACGCTGTCTCGTCGGCGGCATTGACCGCGTGTTCGAAATCGGCCGCGTGTTCCGCAACGAAGGCATCGACCGGAAGCATAATCCGGAATTCACGATGCTGGAAGTTTACCAGGCGTATTCAGATTACCGGGGCATGATGGAGCTCATGCACAGCCTGGTGCAGCACCTTTGCAAAACCGTCATCGGCGCGACGAAAATCACAAACAGCGACGGCATCGAAATCGAGCTCGGCGGCACTTGGCGCGAGGCGAAATACAAAGACCTCGTCACCGAGCGCACCGGCGACCCGCAATGGTTCTCCCGCACGAAAGAGGAAAAAATCGCCGCGATGAAAACGCTTTTTGCCGGCGAATTAAAACAACCGAATTGGACGGAAATGGCGAATTGGGAAGACTACGAGATCACGAACGAGGTCTTCGGAAAACTCATCGAGCCGACACTCATTCAGCCGACATTCGTCACGCACATTCAGAAGGAACTTTGCCCGCTCGCAAAAATCTCGCAGAGCGACCCGGCGACAATCGACGTCTTCGAACTCTGCATCAACGGACAGGAAATCGCGCCGGCATATTCGGAGCAAAACGATCCGTTCGTCCAAC
Source organism: Opitutales bacterium (assembly GCA_031555005.1). GTDB lineage: Bacteria > Verrucomicrobiota > Verrucomicrobiia > Opitutales > UBA953 > CALNBE01. The sequence goes on from JAVBUU010000008.1 coordinate 3,986, forward strand.
GCGCGATGTTCGAGGCGCAAGCCGGCGAAGAAATTCAAAAAATCGACACCGAGTTCCTCGAAGCCCTTGAGCACGGCATGCCGCCCGCCGGCGGCATGGGCATCGGCATCGACCGCCTGGTAATCCTGCTCACCGGCGCCGCGAACATCCGCGACACCCTGCTGTTCCCGACGCTGAAACCGCACGCATAACCAAATTAAGAAGTAAGAATTAAGATTTAAGAAAAATTCGTGTAATGAAAATACGAATACAAAAAATCAAAACCGGCGCGGCATTGCCGGCAGCCTTTTTCTTAATTCTTAAATCTTAATTCTTAAATTAACTTCCCACATGTGGCCGATCTTTCTAGAGCTTAAACAAATTTTACCGACGCGGCGGTTTCCGGTTTTCGCGTTCATTTCGGTCCTCGGAACGGCGTTCGGCGTCACCGCGCTGCTCGTCGTGCAAACCGTCATGTTCAGCTTCGGCGAAGAACACCGCCGGCGCATTCGCGAAGCCAACGGCGACGTTGTCGTCGAAAGCGCCGGCCAACGCCCGATTCACGAAAGCGCCCGAATTGAGGAGCGGTTAAAAAAAACGCCGGGCGTCGAAGCCGTCTCGCCGTATGTTTCAGGCATCGCGGTTTACCTCTCGGACAACCCCGGCCGGGAATTTCAATCCCTGCCGGTTTTCCGCCTCTACGGAATTGAGCCCGAAAAAGCCGCCGCGGTTTACCCCTTTGAACGCTACGGCGCCGGCGAGACGGTGCGCGAAATCGACGACGACCGCATTGTGCTCGGAAAAATCCTCGCCGACCAAAATCTGCGCGTCTCGCGCGGCGAGCAAATCTCCGTTCTATCCGGAACCAAAGCCCAACGCCTGATCCACGGCAACTCAAACGCGCCCGCCGCCGAAGTCCGCCTGCCCCGGGAATTTGAAGTCTTCGGCACCGTCGCCACAAAATACCGCCCGGCGGACGAGGCGCTCGCCCTTACCACCTTGCGCACGGCGCGCGAACTGTTCGACATCCCCGCCGGCGCCGTCACCGGTTTTGCGTTGAAATTAAAAAATCCGGACAACGCCGACGCCGTGGCCGCCGAGCTGAACGAAAAAATGCCGCCCGCCCTTTACGCACGGCCTTGGACGCAGTTCCACAAAGCATTCCTCAACGCGATCGCCATGGAAAAATCGATGCTGTTTTTGCTGATGTTCATCATCACGATCGTGGCCTCGTTTTCCATAGGCAGCACGCTTTTCAACCACGTCGTCCGTCGCACGCGGGAAATCGGGCTGCTCGGCGCGCTCGGTTCGACGCCGCTGCAGATTTTGAAACTATTTCTCGCGCAGGGATTTTTTATCGGCGTTGCCGGTTACGGACTCGGTGTCGTTTTCACGTTTTTGATAATGACATTCCGGCAGGAAATCATCGCCGTGATGGGTGCCGGCGAAACGCTGTTTCAACAATACCAGTTCGGCGAAGTGCCGCTGTATTACAACGCCGGCGACTTCGGAAAAGCCGCCGTACTCACCGTTGTTTTAATGACTTTGGCGTCGCTCCTGCCGGCAATTTGGGCAGCGCGCCGCAAACCCTCGGAGGCCATGCGCGATGTCGTCTGAAATTTATTCCGGAACACGAAACCCGCTCCCGCCGGTGCTCGAAGCCGACGCGCTCGCCAAAAGTTTCAAGACGCCGCGCGGCCCCCTGCCGGTGCTCGCGAACATCACGCTCAAAGTGAATGCCGGCGAGTGCATGAGCATCCGCGGCGAATCCGGCTCCGGCAAAACCACGCTCTTGCAAATCCTCGGCGGCCTCGATCGCGCCGACTCCGGCGACCTTTTCTGGGACGGCGAACGCGTAAGCAAATCCGGCAACCGTTTTCTCGCCGGTCGGCGAGCCCGACGGCTCGGCTACGTTTTCCAAGCCTACCACTTGGTGCCGGAACTGAACGCGCTTGAAAACGTGACGCTTGCCGGGCGCATCGCCGGCAAGTCCTCGCGCGAAACAAATGAAAAAGCGCGCGCGCTCCTCGACCGCGTCGGCCTTTCGCACCGGCTCACGCATTTACCGGCACACCTTTCCGGCGGCGAATGCCAGCGCGTCGCCCTCGCGCGCGCTCTCGTCAACAGCCCGCGCCTCATCCTTGCCGACGAACCGACCGGCAATCTCGACGAGCGCACCGGTGCCGACGTTATGGAATTGCTCCTCTCGCTCACAAAAGAAGAGCAAGTCGCGCTCGTGTTGGTGACGCACAACGTCGAATTCGCGGAACTCGCCGACCGCCGCCTCTTGCTGCGCCTGGGCGAATTGCACCCGGCAACGTAGCGCGGACTTTCTTGTCTGCGGGTTCGGACGGTTTTTAATCGTCCGCCTTGCGCGTGCCGCTTAATTAACGCGCCTTGCGGCCGGCAACGCGCACCTCGCGAAGCAACCCCAAACGCTCCGCGCCGACAAATACAAATGCCGTCATCCCGGCAAGCGGCATGCTGTAGCACAAATAATCCATGCCGGCGTGCAGCATAAACAGCACGATTGCCCCGAGCAAAATCGGCAACGCCGGCGTCCGGCGCCGAATATTTTTCAGAAAAAACCAAGCACTCCACAAAATCGACCCGCCGACCAAGGCGACGCCGGCAATCCCCCACTCCGCCAACATTTGCAACCAATCGCAATGCGCATAAACCGCCTGCGCCTTCAATTTGCCGGCGGCGGTTCTGAATTCCGGCTGCCGCACCAGAAACGCCGGCGACACCCAACGGTAAGACCCCGCCCCGTATCCCGTCGGCGCGAAACGCCCGTTCTCGCTGCAAATCAATTCCCATGTCGCCCGGCGCAACGGCGCGCGATCATCCAGCGATTTACTTTTCGCGGTTTCAAATTTATGCCGCAACTTCGCCTCCACCGACGAATAGTCCGACGTCACCGCAAAAACCGCCGCGAGCAACGCCAACATGCCGCCGGCCGCCGCGCCGCCCAACAGCACCCCGCGCCACGCGCCGCTCCGCAAGATTAACGACAGCAACGCAAGCGGCGTTATCACGAACCCGAGCACCGCCAGCGAAATCATCCCGCCGAAACTCATCGTAAACGGTGCCGCCGACACCAATAGCGCCGCAATCACGGCGACGACCAAGTGCGGACCGCCCTTCGCCCCGGCGTCCCGCGCCTGCTGCCAATGCCAAACAAAAAGCGAAACCGTAACGGCAAAAACCAACGAAATCCAAGCGCCGGCTTGATTTTGATAAAGAAACGTCGCGAAAAATGAAGTGTTCCTCGAACCGAAAGCGGGCGTCAACTCAGTGCGCCCCGAGAGACGCATCCCGACACCCCACAGGACAAGCAGCACGCCGAAGACCGCAACGACCCAGCTCATCGCGACCCACGACCGGCGGCGCGAAACGCCGCACCGCAGCGCGCACAACAACAACCACGGCGCGCCGAAAACAACCATTTGCCGAAACGCGTTCATCCCGCCCTGCCGGGCACTCTCCGAGACGTACGGCGCATCAACCCCCGACGGCAGCCACCGCACAAAATCCTGCGAATACAGCTTCCAGTAAAACGCCCGCTCCATCACGCCGAACGCCGGATTCAACCCCTGCACGAGCATCAGCGCAAAAAGCGCAAGGCCGAACCAAAACAACGGAAAACGTTTTAAGGCACTCCACGATTCGCGCGCCGTTTTCGAATACCGGCAATCATCGCCGACCGGCAGAAACAAAAACGCGAAAGACGCAGCGGACAGCGCAAGCGTCACCAACTGCGCCTGCCACGGCACGCTTGAATACGCCGCGGCGGAAAAAAGCAACGCAGCCACGGCAAAACCGGCTACGATTTTTTCGCGGCGTGAAATTTCCGGCGTTCTGCCGGACGAGGACTTAAAACGGGACTGCATATTCATTGCCGGGCGGAGGCGCGCCTCAAACCCTTGCGGAGACTGCCCGCGCGCCCCGTGCCGGCAAGTTTGTTTTCCCCGGCGGAATTTCGCGAACGCGGCAAAAGCCCTTCATTTTTTGTCGCAACGCCGGCCCGCATTCCTATCTCCGGCAACGATGCAGCAAGAAGTTCTCGATACCATTCCCCACCGCCCCCCGTTTTTGTTCGTCGATAACATCGTCGAAGTGCGCCCCGACCGCGCCACCTGCACGCGCACCATGCGCGCCGACGAATTTTTCTACGCCGGCCATTACCCGCAAAACCCGATCACGCCGGGCGTCCTGCTCTGCGAAGCCGTCTTCCAAACCGGCGCGATTTTTTTGATTAAAAAACTCACCGCCGAGGGCGTTGACGTGACCGGCAAAACCCCCGTGCTCTCGCGCATCGAAGAGGCGAAATTCAAAAACATGGTTTTCCCCGGCGACACGATCACCGTCGAAGTCGCGCCGATCGAAAAACTGCAGCAGTTTTATTTCATGACCGGCAAAATCACCAAAGCCGGCAAAACCGTTTTGACCGTCCGCTACACGCTCGCGCTCGTAAACCAAGGCGCGGAGTAAACCGTATCCGTTTTTCAATTACGACAACACCGGCAGCACGCGCATGGATTTCTTAAAACTTTCCGGCAAAAATTTCCTCGTCACCGGCGTCGCCAACAAAAAATCCGTCGCTTGGCACATCGCGCAAACGCTCGAATCGCTCGGCGCCGGCGTGATTTACGCCGTGCGCTCCGAAGCGCGCCGGGAATCGCTCGCGACCCTCCTCGCCGGCAAACCGGTGTTCGTCTGCGACGTCGAAGACGAGGCGCAAATCGTGAAACTCGCGGCGGACGTCGCCGGCGCGCACGGCAAAATCGACGGCCTCGTCCACAGCATCGCGTTCGCGAATTACGCCGAAGGGCTGAAACCGTTTCATGAAACAAAGCGCGCGGACTTCTTGCAGGCGACGGCTATTTCCTGCTTCTCGCTCGTCGAACTGGCGCGCGCGTTCAAACCGCACTTCACGCAAAACGCCTCCGTCGTCGCCATCGGCATCTCCGCCCAAGTCACCGCGTCGAGCTACGGCTACATGTCGCCGATCAAATCGGCGCTCGAATCGGCGACGCGATTTTTGGCAAAATCGTTCAGCGCCGACACCGGCGTGCGCTTCAACACCGTGAACGCCGGCCCGTTAAAAACCAGTGCCTCCGCCGGCATTCCGGGCTATTTAGAAAACTATCTTTTCGCGGAAAAACTCACGATGCGGAAAAAAAACATCACGACACAGGAAGTCGCGAACACCGCAATTTGGCTTTTGTCGCCGGCGTCGAGCGGCATCAACGCGCAAGGCCTCACGGTCGATGCCGGCATGGGTTGGAATTATTTTGACGAAGAAGCCGTAAAAACCGCCACGCGCTTAACGTAGCGCGGGCATTCTTGCCTGAGGGTTCAGGCGGTTTTCTTGCCGCCCGCTCGAGACCATATCCGCGATTTGCGAAGCAAGTCGCGAGTCGCAGACAAGAATGTCCGCGTTACGTTGTCTTGATCTGCCGAAGTGCCTCGTAGGTCACGATGCCGGCGGCCGTCGAAAGATTCAGCGAACGCAATGTTTCGTTGAATTGCGGAATTTTTATCGCGCCGGCGTCGCCGATTTTTTCGTGCAACCACGCCGGCGAGCCGTGCCCTTCGTTGCCGAAAACAAGGCCGTCGTCGTCGGAAAATTCCGCGTCCCAAATCGTCTTTGCCGCTTTTGTCGTGAGCAGCCAAAGCTTGCCGGACGGCGCGAGCGGGCTTTGCGAAAATTTCTCCCAATTCTCGTGATGGTGCACATCGAGCGCGTGCCAGTAATCCATGCCGGAACGCTTTAAATGCGCGTCCGTAATCGTGAACCCCAACGGATGAATCAGGTGCAGACGCGAGTTCGTGATCGCGCACATGCGGCCGATGTTGCCGGTGTTTTGCGGAATCTCGGGGCAATGCAAAATAACGTGCAGCACGGCGCGCTTTTCCGGAAAAATTTTACGCCGGCGAAGTCAGAGGACTTCGCGGCGGATCGCGCGGCGGATGTCGCGCTCGGCATCGCGCCGTTTTATGTCTTCGCGCCGGTCGTGATTTTGTTTTCCCTTGGCAATCGCGATTTCCACCTTGGCGAGCGCGCCTTTGAAATAAAGCCGCGTGGGGACGACGGTGCTGCCGCCGGATTGGATTTCGCCGATAATTTTGTGAATTTCCCGTTTGTGCAGAAGCAACCGGCGCGGCCGGTAGGGATTGTGATTGTTCACATTGCCGAAATCATATTCGGCGATGTGCGCGTGATACAAAATCGGCACCGATTTTTCGATGCGCACAAAGCTGTCGGCAAGGTTCACTTTGCCGGCGCGCACGGCCTTAATTTCCGTGCCGGTAAGGACGATGCCGGCCTCGAAGCGTTGCTCCAAAAAATAATCGCGACCGGCTTTCGCGTTGCGGAAGTCGGGGAGCGTTTTTCTCTCTTTTTTGGCAGCCATGACGTTGTCGTCGAATCCGTAAATTAAAAAGGAAGAAGTCGGAGCCGTTTGCCCCGCGCTTCTTCCCTCGAACGCATTCGTCCGGCGAAATTACATTCCGGCGGAATAAAGATCGTAGCCGATCTTGCCTTCGATGACTTCGCGAAGCGCAATGTCTTCGGGTTCGAGTTTTTCGAGCGATTCCACGAGCGGATCCATCCCCTGTTTCAACTGCTTCACGCGGCGCGAAACCACGTTGATAAGGATGTTCGGGTCGGTAATGACCTTATTGGCTGCTTTCAGATATTCGTCGCGCATGGATGTTTGCCGGAGGTTACACTTTTTCGAGGAACGCGCCACGGTGCGAATGACGCCGGAGTTGGCAAGCGTTTTTAGCCGAGGTTTCGCAGGGCGGTTTTCACGCGGTCGGCGACGGCTTCCGAATTGTCGCAGCCGGCGGCGTCGAAATCAAAAACGCGGCGGCCGAGATTGCCGGCAAAGAGGTAAACTTTTCCTTCCCGGCAATGCACGGCAAACGCCGAGTGGCAGCCTTCGCCGAACGCCGCCAAGAACGCGCGCTCGACCGTCACGGCGATGCCGGTTGCGGTGTCGCAAAAACACGAAATTTTTCCGGCGTCGCCGGCGCGGGTTTGCAACGCGATCGCGCCCTGCCCCGCTGCCGGAATGCATTTTTCCGAATCCCAACGCTCAAAAACCAATCCCGGAAATTCAAAAATCCCCAAGCGCGCCAAACCCGCCGCGGCCAAAAATGTCGCGTCGGCTTCGCCGGCGGCGATTTTTTTGAGACGCGTTTCCACGTTACCGCGCAATTCCGAAAACTTCGCCTCCGGAAAAATCGCCGACGCCTGGGCGCGCCGGCGCGGGCTGCCGGTGGCGATCGCCGCCGGCACGTCGATGCCGGCACGTTTTACCAAAACATCCGCCGGGTCCGCGCGCGGCAAATAACCGGCGATGACAAGTCCCGCCGGCATTTCGGTCGGCAAATCTTTCGCGCTGTGCACGGCGACGTCGCCCTCGCCCGCGAGCAACGCGTTTTCGAGCTCCGAAGTGAACAGTCCCTTGCCGCCGGTTTTTTCGAGCGACCATTCCAGTTGCCGGTCGCCGAGCGTCGTCAGCCACTTCGTCGTGATTTCGCATCCGGGGATTTTTTGCGCGACGGCCTCAGCGGCCAATTCCGTTTGCCGGCGAGCCAATGCGCTCGTTCGCGAAAGAAATGTGCAAGACGACGGAAACATCGGCCAACAGGTGCGCTAAAACGCCGCGCAAAGAAAGCGAAAACTGCGCGTTTTGTTCCTTTTTCGGAAAGAAACGATTTGCCTCAAATTTTCGCCCTCCGGCATATTGACCCCGGTTTTTCATCTTTTAACGGAACAGGGTTCCCCGCCTGCTGTCCGTTGCCCCAAGAAAATGTTTCGCTGCCCGGTTTTTATTCTATTGGCGGTTACGCCCCTCTTGTCTCCGGCCCAAACGGTTTCGTCTCCGTCGAACGCGTCCGCCGCGCCCGCACGGCAGGCGCCGACGGAACACCTTACGCTTCGCGCCGCCGTCGACAAGGCGCTGCTCAACAATCTCAACATCGCCGTCTCGCGCCTCACGACCGAGAACGTCGGCGAGACAATCGAAATCGCGAAAAGCGAATTCGACTTCACGCTCACCGCCGGTTCCGAATGGCAGCGCAAGATGCCCGCCGGCATCGAAGACTATTCTGTCACGCGCCCCGGCGCCGACACATGGGAAAACTCCCTCGGCATCGCCAAGAAATTCGCCTCCGGCGGCACGCTGTCCGTCGGCACCGGCATCGGCACAAGCTGGTTGAACAACAGTCCCGCGTTTTCGCCGGACAACGAAATTTACTTCAGCATCGAAGGTCGCCAGCCGCTCCTCGCCGGCGCCGGAAGCACGGTGAATCTCGCGCCGATTGTCCAAGCCCGGCAGAATTTCGAGAAAAGCAAACTCGACCTCCGCCGCACCGTCCTCGACCTGCTGCGCGACACCGAAATTGCCTACCGGCGGCTTTCCGCCATGCACGCACTGCTCGACCTCCGTGAAAGCAGCCTCAAAAGCGCCGAGCAAATTCTCAAACAAGCGAAAAAAATGCGCGAACTCGGCGCCGCCATCCGCCTTGACGAACTGCAAGCCGAGGCCGACATCGCCGCGCAGCGCGTGGCCATCATCAACGCCAAACAGTCAATCTCCGACGCCGAAGACGACTTGCGCTTCATTTTAAGCGGCATGAACCGCGTCGAATTGCCGGAAATCGGCGTAGCCGCCTTACCGGAACGCGCGCCCCCGGCACCGCCGGCTTTTGCGAACTGGATTTTCGACGTGCGCGCATTCGACATAAACGCCCACATCCGCCGCATTGAAATCGAACAGGCGCAACTTGATGTCCTCGTCGCGGAAAACGCCGACTCCCCGTCGCTCGACCTCATCGCCGGCGCAAGCGCTTACGGGCGCGACGAACGCCTCGGCAAAGCCTATGCCGGCGCATTCGAACGCCCCGGCTACGGACTCAACGCCGGCGTCCGCCTCACCGTCCCGCTCGGATTTCGCGAAAGCGAAGCCCGTTTGCGCCAAGCCAACCGCGCCCGCGAACAAGCCCGCCTGCGCGCCGGCATCGCGCAACAGCAAACCATGTTCGACGCCCGCACCGCCTGGCGCGCGCTCAACACCGCGCGCGACCGCCTGGCCGCGACCCGCGCCGCTGTCGCGCTCAAGCGCGAAAGCTACAAGGGGCAGGAAGCAAAATACGGTGCCGGCGAAGCAACGATGAGCGACGTGCTCGTCGCCAAATCCGCGCTCGACGAAGCCGAACTCGAAAACCTTCAGGCGTTGCTCGACTGCCTCGTCGCCGATGCCCATGTGCACCGGCTCGACGGCGCCATTCTCGGCAAACTCGGTTTTTCCTGGGAATCCGTGGACACCCGCGCCGGCACCGAACCGAACGCCGGATTCAGAACAAAATCCGAAAAGTAAACCCGCCGGCATACGCCTCCGTTTAATCCAAAACATTTTATTCAATGAAAAAACTTTTTATCGCCCTTTTTATTGTCGCCGTCGCGGCGCTCGGCGCCGCCGGCTATTTTTACAAAGAAAAAATTCACGGCCTCGCCGTGCCGGAAAAAAAAGAAAAAGACCCCTTCCCGTCCGAGAAAGTCGTCCGCCGGGACATTGAAAAAAGCGTGGACGTCAGCGGATTTGTCGAGCCGTTTCTCGCCACGGAGGTGAAATCCGAAGTCAGCGGCAAAATCAATAAAATCGCCGTTGAAAACGGCGACCGCGTGAAAGCCGGACAACTCCTCGTCGAACTCGACCCGACACTCGTCAAAGCGGACTTGGAAGAAGCCGAACGCAACCTGGAAAACAACCGAATTACGCTCGAAAAAACACAGCGCGACTACGACCGTTTTCAAAAATTATACGAAGCCGGCTTTGCCACGGAAAAGGATTTGCTCGATGCGAAGACCGCAAACGCCAATGCGGAAATCATGGTAAAAATTCAAAATGCCCGCATTGAGAAAGGGCAGGAAAACCTGAGGAAAACAACGATCTCAGCGCCGCATGACGGCATGGTAACAAACTGCGACGTGAACCCCGGCCAAGTCGTCGTCGGCGCCGGCAGCGTCAACAGCGGCACCACGCTGATGAAAGTAAACGATCTCAGCCAACTCATCGTGCAGGCGAATTTGAATGAATTCGACGTCGCGAAAATCGACCAAAACCCGCCGGTGATGCTCAGCTTCGATTCGATGCCGGGCGTAAAGATCACCGGCAAACTTTTCTACATTTCCCCCTCCGGCATTTCCACGAGCACGACGACAACCGCGCTGAGCACCGCACTGCGCGTGTTTCCGATAAAAGTTTCCTTCCCGTCCGAAGGGCTCGTGGTCCGCCCGGGAATCAGCGCCAATATCAAGATGGTAATCGCCCGCGCCAACCGCGTTCTTTCCGTGCCGGTCTCGGCGGTGTTTATCGAGAGCGGCGACCGCGTCGTTTATCTGAAAACCGACGACGGCCGGTTTGAGCGAAAAATCATCGAAACCGGCATCAACAACGACAGTTTCATCGAAATCGTCAAAGGCCTGGATGAAGGTGACCGCGTAAGCCTCGTCCGCCCGCCGGAATTTTTGTAGTTGTCTCGTAATTACAAAAGACGACCCGCTCCATGGAAAAGAACAACGCGCTGCCGCCGCTGGTTTATGTGGAAAACCTCCGCAAAACCTACCGTATGGGCGATGAAGAAGTGCACGCGCTCGACGGCGTGGATCTCACCATTGACCGCGGTGATTTCCTCGCGATCCTCGGCCCGTCCGGCTCCGGCAAATCCACCCTGATGCACATCCTCGGATTCATGGACAAGCCGACGAGCGGCAAAATTCTCTTCGAAGGCGAGGACGTGAGCCGCATCGGCGCGGTCAAACGCGCTTGGTTTCGCGCCAACCGCATCGGATTTATTTTTCAGGCATTCAACTTGCTGCCGCGCCTGTCCGTGCTCGAAAACGTGCTGCTGCCGATGCGTTACAGCCGGACAAAAATCAGCGACTCAAAAGAGCGTGCCATGCATGCGCTCGAACGCGTGGGCATGTTGCACCGCGTCGGGCACCGCCCGGGCCAACTTTCCGGCGGCGAACGCCAGCGCGTCGCCATCGCGCGCTCCATCGTAAACAAGCCCGGCATCGTGCTTGCCGACGAGCCTACCGGCAATCTTGACAGCAAAAACGTGGGCAGGACGCTCGAGCTTCTCGAATCGTTGCTGAGCGAGGGATTATCCGTCATCATGGTTACGCACGATCTCGGCGTCGCCGATCGCGCACGTCGCGTGATTTCAATGCGCGACGGCAAAGTGGAGGACGACCGCCGGCGATGAACATTTTTGCGGCAATCATCAACGGCCTGCGCGAATTATGGGCCAATAAAATCCGTTCGCTCCTGTCGATGTCCGGCATCATTCTGGGCGTCGCGGCGCTCATCGCGATGATCACCGTCGTGCAAGGCATGATGGGCGGATTCCGGAAATTCGTCGAGCTGCAAGGCGGCATCGAAAAACTCGCCATCGTCAAGGACGACCTCCCGAAAGAGCAGGAACACCTCGCCGCGATGTCCACCGGAATCACACTGCGCGACGTAAAAGCAATTCAGGCCGGCGCACCGCTCATTCGCTACATCGCGCCGGAAATTCGTTGCGGCTGGGAACGCCTCACGGGGCCGGAAAAAGAGGCGAACGCCGTCGTCATCGGAACCACGCCCGACTGGCTCCCGGTAAATAAGCGCACCCTCGCAAACGGCCGTTTCGTCGCAGATCTTGATTTGCTTCAAAAAACAAATGTCGCCGTGCTCGGTGCCTACACGGCGGAAATCCTTTTCGGCGAAAACAAAGACCCCGTGGGCAAAGAAATTAAAGTTCGCGGCGCCCGCTTTGTGGTGGTCGGCGTTTTGGATCCGGTGGAAATGGCCGGCGCGCCGGGCGGCGGGCGCGGACGCGGCAGAGGCGGACGCGGCGGCATGTCACGCTGGATGAACAGCGGCGTCTATATCCCGCTCGAGACCGCCGTCGCACGATTCACCGGCAACGACACCGTGAGCACGCTCAACGTCAGTGTCGCACGCGCCGAGGATATTCTCTACGCGGTGCCGCAAGTTGAAAACAATTTGCTCCGCACGCATGATGGTTTGCAGGATTTCCGCATCGACACAAACGAAACGATGCTTGCGGAATTTCAAAAAACCGAAGCGTCGTTCACGTATTCGCTCGGCGGCGTTGCCGGCATTTCGCTTTTCGTCGGCGCCATCGGCATCATGAACGTCATGCTCGCGTCGATCAACGAACGCATCCGCGAAATCGGCGTGCGCAAAGCCATCGGTGCGCGCGGCAGCGACATTTTCATGCAGTTTCTGGCGGAAGCCGGCGTGATCAGTTGCCTCGGCGGCATCATAGGTCTGGCGGTTTCATTCGCCATCGTTGTGGCGATGAACGCAATTCTGGCGGCGGCGTTGCAAGGCGGTTCGACGACATCCGTAAAACCGTCCATCATGCTTGCCGGGCTGACATTCAGCATGGGCGTCGGCTTGCTTGCCGGCATCTATCCGGCGATTCGCGCCGCGAAACTTGATCCCATCGAAGCGTTGCGCTACGAATAATCTATTCCGCGCGCGGCTCTTCCCCCGGGTCGCCCTCGACCTCGCCGGCGTCGTCCGCCGGCGCTTCGCCGATCGAAATACGCTCCGGCGAATATTCCGGCGCCGGGAGAGTTGCGAAATTTTCGCGGCAAAGCCGCGCACGGCAAATATCGCGACTCTCTCCGTCAAGCGCGTTGCCTTCGTGCGCCTGAATGTGCGCCGGCTGGCTCTCGACAAACAGGCGGTCAAACAAGACGCGATGCTCCGGCGGGCACATGCCGACATCGCACGCAAGCCGCATGATCGAAAGCATGTTCATGGCTTCTGCCGAGGTCATTAAATGCGCATGCCGGAGCGTGCCGAAACAACGCATTACGCGGTCGAAGAATTTGTGCGGTTCGTCTTCGATCAGTTTCAAGCGCGCGTTTTCCTCCTGCTCGATGACGCTGCCCAACCAGTCGTTCAAGTGCCCGATAATCGTCTCTTCCGGCGCGCCGAGCGTATGCTGGTTGGAAATTTGGAAAATGTTGCCGGAGGCCTCGGAGCCTTCGCCGAACCAACCGCGCACGGCGATGCCGTCCTGATTTAACGCCCGCACGACTTTTTCCATTTGATCGGAAATCGCCAATGCCGGCAGATGCACCATCGCCGAGGCGCGCAAGCCGGTGCCGACGTTGGTCGGGCACGCGGTCAAAAATCCCAGTTTTGAGGAGAACGCCGGCACGAGTTTTCCGGCGAGCGAGGTGTCTATTTGATCGGCCGCTTTCCAGGCGCGCTTCATGTGAAAACCGCCGCGCACAACCTGAATCCGAAGGTGGTCCTCTTCGTTCACCATCACGGAACACGTCTGGTCGCGGCTGATTGCGACCGCGCCGCCTTCTTTCACGCCGGCAAGCTCTTTGCTGATCAGGTGGCGTTCGACGAGGAGCGATTTTTCGGCGGCGCTCAACTCGTCCATCTTGTAAAAATAGGCTTTTTTAAACTTGGGAAGCGTCTCAATCGCGTCGAGGCAGAGTTTTTGCGTCTCGGTGCACTGCGCGGGTTTCGCCCAGCCGGGGAACGGAAATCCGCGCAAATTGCGCGCAAGCCGGATGCGCGTGCTCAACACAATCGGCTGTTGCGCACCGATGTTGTGCATGAGTTCGTTCTCGGAGGAAATGAGCGCGTCGATGAGCATTGTTCAAAAGGGAACCGGCTTTTTTGCAAAATCGGCCGCCGGCGCGAGTTGTTTTTCCAATCGGATAATTTCGTCGCGCCGGCGAGCTGCTTCCTCGTAGTTTTCGACGCGAACCGCCTTTTTCAACAGCGAGGCGAGATGGCCGAGCCGGTCACGCACCCGCGCTGTCTCGGTATCGTCGCCGGAGACTTTTTCGCCCCCCGCGTTTGCCGGAAAAACATTCGGACGGAACACCGGCGGGGAAAACGAGTCGACGCCCGCCCCGGCGCAAGCACAAGCAGCGCAAAGGGCGACATGCTCCGTCCGAAAATCCCGGTAAACCGGAATCCGGATCGCGGCGGGCGCACCGCAAACGCAGCATGCATGAGGCTCGAACATAAACGCAATCTGGCAAGACGCGTCGAATTGCGCAAGGTCGTTTCGCACGAAAGGTTTTTCTTGTCGGGACGCGGAAAAACAAAAACAACGTCTCCATGAAAAAACGCTTGGATTATATCGACGGAATAAAAGGGCTTTGCGGGGTTTGGGTTTGCATTTTCCATTACATACTCGCGTTTTTCCCGGCGGGTTACGTCGGCTGGGAATGCGGCGTTCCGGAGGCCGAAAGGTTTTCCCGTTACTTCGAAAATTTCCCCGTCTCGATTCTGAAAAACGCGTCTTTCCCGCTCTATGTTTTTTTCGGGTTGGTTGCGTTTATTCCGGCGTTGGTTTTTTTTCAAAATCATGACGACGGCGCGGTGAGAAGGTCGGCGCTCAAACGGTATTTCCGGCTGATGCCGCCGGTGCTCGCCTGCGTTCTCGCGGCGTATGCCGTTTTCGCGTGCGGCGGGATGTTCAACGCCGAGCTCGCCGCCGATGTTTCGTGCAACTGGAACAAGGCGTTTTACGCGACGGAATTGTCGTTGCCCGGCGCGATTGAAAACGGGCTTTTTTCGGCGTTCTTTTTCGGTGCCGGCGAGTATTGCAGCGTTCTGTGGTGCATTAACGTGATTTTCCTCGGTTCGTATCTTTCCTACGCGGTTATTTTGTTGTTCGGCAGAATGCGCCGGCGCGGGATTCTTTATGCGGTGCTTTTCGGGCTGTCGGTTTTGATCCCGAATTATGCCGCGTTTGTCGCCGGTATCGCCGCCGCGGATCTCGTCGTTTCCCGAAAAAATTCGCGACCGGCAAAAGGATTGCCGGAGCTGTTGACGCTCGTCGGGTGCGTGTTCGGATTTTTTCCGGCGGTGCTTTTGCCGAACCAAACGGTCGCTTATCTTTTTCTCGGCATCGGCGCGTTTTTTGCGCTGTGGGGTTGTTCGGAAAGCGAGATTTTAAGAAAGCTGTTTTCGTTTAAACCGGCGGTGTTTTTCGGGCGAATTTCGTTCGCGTTGATTCTGGTGCATTTCACGGTGCTGATGTCGCTCTCGGCGTGGTTGTTTCACGTATTGGTTCAAAACGGTTACGGGTTTTGGCCGGCGATTGTGATTTCCTGGGGCGTCTCCGCGCCGGTGATCGTCGTGCTTTCGCTGTTGTTTGAAAAAACGGTGGAGCGATTTGCCGAGCGGTTGGCAAACCGCGTTTGCGCGTTTCACACGGCACCGGAAAACGAACCGGCGGCGCGGGAGTTGCCGCACTAGCCGCTTGCCTTGCGGCGGCGTTTTGCTGACAATCCCCGGAATGGCGAAAAGAGAAACTTTGGATTGGTGGAAGCAAAATGCTTGGACGATCGGCGTATTGCTAATCGTCAACGTACTGGCGGCGGCCGTCGCGGAAACCAAGGACGCCACGAGAGTTCTTATCTTTCTGAGCGGATTCGGATTTTGGTTTTTCGCCGCGTTTTGCTGGCGTTCGCGCCGGTTGCGTATCTTCGCGATATTGGCGGTACTTGCCTGGTGCGCGAACACGCTGACTTCGATTTTATTTCAAATCGAATACGACGGAGCAGTTAACACGTTCACGGCGCAGTGCATTTTGCTGACGAATACCAAAGAAGCGCTCGGGATGATGCACGCGCACTCGGAATGGCTGTTGAGCGCGGTTGTGATTTTCGGCGCAATGTTTTGGTGGCTTTCCAAATTGAGCAAACCCTCGGTAATTCCGCCGAAAATCCTTAAAGGGGTCATTCTCGTGACGGGCTTATATTTGATAAGCCTGCCGGTTATTTATACGGTCAACGGAAAATACAAACGACAGGATTTCTCTTACAGCGAAAAAGTGTTATTGCGGACGCCGTTGTATAACGCGGTGCCGTTCATCACCGCGGCGGAAGCGATCAAAAAAGAACGGCGTTTGCGCGGCCAAGTCGTGAACTACGATTTGCAAACGCATGAAACCGGCACGGATGTTTACGTGGTGGTTATCGGCGAATCCGCGAGAAGAAGCCATTTGAGCCTTTACGGTTATTCGCGCGCCACGAGCCCGTGCGCGGACGCGCAACGCCGGAACATGCTTTTGTTTGAGCAGGCGATTGCGCCGGCGCCGATGACGTTTATGGCGGTCGCCCTGTCTTTGTGCAAACCCGGAGAAAACCCGGGAATGCCGCCGAACCTCGCGGACAATATCGTCAACGTAGCCAAAAAAGCGGGATTCAAGACCTACTGGTTGGATCGCGAACCGTTGACCGCCGGCAACCTGCTCGACCAGATCTCTGATTTTGCCGACAAAAACGTTTTCGAAATCAGCCCGTATGATGAGAATATAATCCCGGTTTTGTCGGAGGTTTTGTCGGAAGAAAGCAAAAAAAAGCTGATCATTATCCATATCAACGGAAGCCATTCGCCGTACGAGCCATGGCAACATCCGCCGGAGGCCGTAAAATTCAAGGATGGGGCAAGCGAAGATTTAAATAACTACGACAACTCAATTTACGCCACCGACGCTTTTCTGGGAAAACTGTTTTCGCTGCTGAACCGGCAACGTGCGTCCCTACTGTATTATTCGGATCACGCCGTGGCGCTGAAAACGACGTTCGGGCATTCGCGGTTTCGCCACGGAAGCGTCAACTTCCCGCGTGAAGCCGTTGATATTCCGATGTTCATCTGGTTCAGCGAAAAAGCTTCCAATCAGAACAAAGGCAAAACGGTCAAAGCCCCGTATTCCGCCGGCGACAATTACCGCCTCATCAACAATTGGCTCGGCGTAAATTTCAAAAATGAAACGGACGCCCAACAGACCTCGCCGTTAAAGGAAAATTACGTTCCGCGCGCGGAAGTTATTGTATTGGATACGGCTCAAGAAGCAAAAAAATACTCCGACCTCCCCTCCGAAAAAAAATAAAAACCTGCGCAACATCCGGAACATGTTTCGGAGCTGAGATAAAAGGCAACGTCTCCGCACCGCGGACATCACCGAAAGCCGCTTGCTTTCCGGCACAAGGCCGGTAGCTTTTTTTGCCCTTTGTTTCTTGCGCCGGCCGTGCCCGCCGGCATTCATCACAAATCGGGTTTCCGCAACAATCTTTCCTTCAATGGATCACATGAACAATTTCACGCCGCGCGCCAATCAAGCCCTCAACCTCGCCCGTGCCGAGGCAATCCGCTTTCATCACAATTACATCGGCACCGAACACCTCCTGCTCGGCATCCTCCAACTCGGACAAGGCGTGGCCGTCAACGTGCTCCAAAAAATGGGGCTCGCGCCTGAAACCGTCCGAAACGTGGTGGAAAAACAAGTCGGCGTCGGGATGACCGAGCAGCCCGATCCGCAAGCGGCGATCCCCTACACGCCGCGCGTCAAAAAAGTTTTCGGCCTCGCGAACAAAGAAGCCAAGTCGCTCAACCACTCCTACATCGGCACCGAGCACCTGCTGCTCGGTTTGCTGCGCGAAGGCGAAGGCGTCGCCGCCCGTGTGCTGAAAAGCCTGAACGTGGACATTGATCGTTGCCGGAACGAGATCATGGCCGAACTCGGCCTCGACGTTAAACCGAACGACACCGAGGCCGCGGAAGCCGGCAATGACGACCCGCGCAACAGCCCCGGCAACCGCGGCGACAAAAACTCCGCCCTGAAGGCATTCGGGCGCGACCTTACCGAGCTGGCCAAAAGCGGCGCGATGGATCCCGTCGTCGGCCGCAAGGAGGAAATCCGCCGCGTCATTCAAATCCTTTGCCGACGCACGAAAAACAATCCGGTTTTAATCGGCGAAGCCGGCGTGGGCAAAACCGCCATCGTCGAAGGGCTCGCGCAGGAAATCGCCAACGGCATCGTGCCGGAACTCCTTTTGGACAAGCGCGTCATCACACTCGATCTCGCTCTCATGGTCGCCGGCACTAAATATCGCGGCCAGTTCGAGGAGCGAATCAAGTTCGTCATGGACGAAATCAAGCGCGCCAAAAATGTAATTCTTTTCATCGACGAAATGCACACGATCGTCGGCGCCGGCGCCGCCGAAGGAGCCATGGACGCCTCGAACATTTTCAAACCGGCGCTCAGCCGCGGCGAGCTCCAATGCATCGGCGCCACAACGCTGAACGAATACCGGAAATATATCGAAAAAGACGCCGCGCTCGAACGCCGCTTTCAGCCGATAACGGTCAACGACCCGTCCCTTGACGACGCGGTAAAAATCCTCAAGGGCATCCGTCAAAAATACGAGGATCACCACAAGTGCGCTTACACCGACGCCGCGCTCGAAGCCGCCGTGAAGCTCTCCGACCGCTACATCCCGGCGCGCCACCTTCCGGACAAAGCCATCGACGTGCTCGACGAAGCCGGCGCGCGTGCGCGCATTCAGAGTTTCCAACGGCCGCCGGAAATCGAAGAATTGCAAAAGCAAATCGACAACACCTGCGCGCAAAAAGAAGAAGCAATTTCACATCAGCGTTTCGAAGAGGCGGCCTCATTTCGCGATCGCGAAAAAAACCTTCGCGCCGAACGCGAAACCCTTCTCGCCGGTTGGAAAAAAACTCGCGAAGAAAAACGCATCACCGTCGATGAAGACGAAATGTTCAAAGTCGTCGCCGACTGGACCGGCATTCCGCTCTCCCGTATCGAGAAAAAGGAATCGGAAAAACTGCTCGACCTTGAAAAAGACCTGCAAAGCACGGTCATCGGCCAAGACCGCGCCTGCGAAGTCATCGCGCGCGCGCTGCGCCGCTCCCGCGCCGATTTGAAAGACCCGCGCCGGCCCATCGGCTCATTCCTTTTCCTCGGGCCCACAGGCGTCGGCAAAACCATGCTCGCGAAAAAACTCGCCGAAAAAATGTTCGGTCGCGAAGACGCAATCGTCCAAATCGACATGAGCGAGTACATGGAAAAATTCACCGTCTCGCGACTCGTCGGCTCCCCGCCCGGCTATGTCGGCTACGACGAAGGCGGCCAACTCACCGAAGCCGTCCGGCGCAAGCCCTACTCCGTCGTCCTCTTTGACGAAATCGAAAAAGCGCATCCGGACGTTGTACAACTTTTGCTTCAAGTGCTCGAAGACGGCCGCCTGACCGACTCGCTCGGCCACACCGTCGATTTTCGAAACACGATCATCATCATGACGTCGAATGCCGGCGCCGATGTGCTGCAACGCAACACCTCGATGGGATTTGACGTCGGCTTAAGCGCCGAGCGCGATTACGAAAAACTCCGCGACAAAATCATGGACGAGGCGAAGCGCGTCTTCAAACCGGAGTTCCTGAATCGCATCACGGACATTGTGATTTTCGGCTCCTTGGACAAAACGCACATGCTCCGCATCGTTTCCGGCGAAACCGAAAAAGTCGCCAAACGGCTCGCGACGCGGGAAATCGAAATCAAACTGGACGAGTCCGCATTGGCATTTCTCGTGGAAAACGGATATGATGAAAAGTTCGGCGCGCGACCGCTCCGGCGCGCGGTGGAACGTTACTTGGAAGACCCGCTCGCGGAAGCAATTCTGCGCGGCGACATCCGCAAAAACACGCCCGTGCTCGTCTCCGCCTCAGGCAAGGAATTGACGTTTTCGCAAAACGCGCCGGCAACGCCGGCGGCGTAACAAACACAACACGCCCGGAACAATACGCTTCAGGATCGCCGACTGGCACGTCCCCGCCTTCACGCCATCCCGGCCTGATAAATATCGTGAATGCGCACCAGCCCGAGGCATTTGCCGGTGCCCGGCTCAACCACCGGCAACACCGATAATTGCGACGGGCGATCTTCCATCAACCGCGCCGCATCCGCGAGGCTCATCGCCGGTGACGCGCAAATCGGTTTTTTCGTCATAAACGCCTCGGCGGTTAAGCCGGTAAAGTTGTCGTATTTTTGCAACGCACGCCGCAAATCGCCGTCGGTCACAAGGCCGGCAAGCTTGCCGGCGGCGTCCACCACGCACGCCGCACCGAGCGAATACGAAGTCATCGCAATCACCATTTCCTTCATCGGCGCCGCCGGCAACACGTGCGCGGCGCGGGAAAGCGGGTGCATCACTTCGCCGACCGACGTGAGCAAATTCCGGCCGAGTTGCCCCGCCGGGTGAAACCGGGCAAAATCTTCCGCGCCGAAATTCCGTTTCACCATGAGTGCGGCGGCAAGCGCGTCGCCGAGCGCGAGCGTGAGCAGCGTGCTCGTCGTCGGGACGAGTCCGAGCGGATCGGCCTCGGTTTTCACGGCAATGTCGAGCACAATGTCCGCCTGCTCCGCAATCGGTGACTGCGTGTTGCCGACGATCGCGATAATCGGCGAACCGAACGCCTTAATCACCGGCAAGAGCCGGACAACTTCCGCCGTCGTGCCGCTTTTCGAAATGAGAACGGCGGGGTCGCCGGGGCGAAAAACGCCAAGGTCGCCGTGCACCGCGTCAGCGCTGTGCAAAAAAATTGCGCGCGTGCCGGTGCTGCAAAACGTGGCAACGATTTTTTGCGCGATAAGACCGGATTTGCCGACGCCGGAGATGACGATTTTGCCGGAATGCCGGTAAATCAAATCGACGGCTTTTTCAAACGACGCATCGAGATTTGCGGCGAGCTGCGAAAGCGCAGCGGCCTCGGCGTTGAGGAGATTTTTTCCTGTTTCGAGAATGTTCATTTTTTTGAAAAATTTTAATGTCGGTTAAAAAAACTCGGCGAAATTTTGCGAATGCACGACGCGCACCGGTGCCCCCGGATACGCATCGCGCCAGGCTTTCGGCGGCTTATAAGACTGCTCCTGCCATTTGCATTCAAACCCTTCGATTTCCGACGCTTCGCCGGCGACGACTTCGACGCGATCAATTTCCTGCTGGTCATAAGTTCGCCAAAAATAACCCGTTCGTTCCATTTTTTCGTAACCAATACGCTTCCGGCGTTCATTGACGACAAAGTTTTCCCAAAGAGCGCCCTTATCGGGACGCAACTGCAACGGCTGAAATTGATTGATGACGGCATTGCGAATCCCCAAATCCTCAAAATACCACCGAGATGATTTGGTAATCTCCTTCCGCAAATTGCGCGAAAAACCGCCGACCCGGTGCAAAACAAAGTTTTTCTCCAATAAATCCAAATAACGCTCCACGGTCGCCCGGCTGAGTTGCAATTTCAATGCCAATTCCGGCAACGAAACCTCCGAACCGATTTGCCAGGCGATCAATTCCAACAACTCACGCAATTTCTTCGAATCGCGCAACTGCTCAAACATCAGCAAATCCTGAAACAAATAATCTTCGGTCACCTGTCGCAAATACTCACGCCGCGCCGCCGGATCCCCGATTCCGAGCACTTCCGGATATGCGCCGTAAATCAACAAATCTTCCAGCAACCCGTTTGGTGCCAACGCCCCGCGCCATTGGCGAATTTCCTCGCAAGCAACAGGATGCAACCTGCGAACAATTCGACGTCCGGTCAACGGCTGCCCCAACGATTGATTCAGATGAAACGCCGAAGAACCGGTAACGATTATCTTCAGTTTCGGCAACGTATCGACCAACAGTTTCAATGCGTTGCCGGCATCCGGAACGCATTGCGCTTCGTCAATAAAAACGCCGTCAAAACCGCCGAATGCCAAACGCAAACGCTCCGCCGAACAAGCGCCGAGCAACCCGGCAACCGTGCTGTCCTCCCCCTGCCCGATAAACCATTTCTCCGAGAATTCATTCAACAATTCCCTTATTAACGAGGTCTTACCGACGCGACGCGCGCCAAAAAGCATCAAAACCTTTCCGGCGACCGCATCGGTCTTTAGCGATTTTTTCAATAATCGGGGAATCATACTTTCTGAATTTAGCTAAATTGAGAAAGTTTCAATAACAAATTAACGAAAATTCGCGCAGGTCGCTTATTTTTCTTCAAATAACTTTCGCGCCTTTTCCAAATCCTCCGGCGTATCGATGGCCACCGGATGATAATCGGTTTCGACGGTTTGGAACATTTTGCCGTGCTCCAAGAAACGCAACTGTTAAAGCGACTCGATCTGCTCAATGCGCGTCACCGGCAACGCCGCGTAACCGACGACCGTCGCGCGCGCATACCCGTAAACGCCGATGTGCGACCAATACGGCACCGTGCCGTCCGCCAACCATTGCTCCGGCGGCAACCCGCG
>JAVBUU010000013.1:0-4299 GCA_031555005.1 Opitutales bacterium
GTTGCAGGTCGCGACATTTTTGTGAGAACTGTGCGCGTGACTCGCGTAATACGCGCCCATGATGTGGCAATTTACGCACGCCTTCGGGTCGTCGGACATGTAAGAAAGCGCGTTGGACGCATAAACCAAGTAAAGCCCGAGTCCGCAAAAAACACCGCACGCGACCGCCAAATACCGGGGAAAACGCATTTGGCGTAACAGGGCTGTTATCGAATGAAATAGGCGCATCATCAAATCAACGAAGGGGACTTATGCGTTTTGCCGTGATTTCTCATACGGGAAGCGCCGGTTGTCCACCTCATTTTGAGGTGAGCCGGAAACGTAATTGTTCCTGCGCTACGCTGCCCGACTTATTCCGGCAATCTTTGCCGGAGCTGATCCAGCGCGACCAAACCGTAGAGCGCGGCGGTTCCGGCGCGTAGAACTGTTTTTCCGAAACGCACGCCGCGAAAACCGGCAATGCGTATTTTTTCATATTCCGCCGGCGAGAAATCGCCCTCGGGGCCGATTAAAATTTGGAATTTTTCCGGCGATGTATCCGAAAAATCGATACGCGAAATCGGTGTCGCCGAATCTTCAAGCGAGCCGACGCAGCGAAAAATTTTTCCCGCCGGCACGGGTGCGGCGAGCCAAGTTTTCAGCGCGACAGGCGCATGAATGACCGGCAGGAAGGGATTGCCGGATTGTTTGCACGCTTCCACGGCGATGCTGCGCCAGCGCTCGAGTTTTCCGGCCGCGCGTTCGGCGTCGAGCCGGACTTCGCAACGCTCGGAAAAAAGCGGAAAAATCTCCGTGACGCCCAATTCGACGGCGGCGCGGATCACGTCGTCGAAAACGCTTCCTTTCGGCAACGCCTGCGCGAGCGACAGCGCGGGGCATTCCGGGGGGTGCGAAAATTCTGCTTCGACACGCATGACGAGCGCGCGCGCATCCGCCGCGACCACTGTGCCGCGCCACGTTTTGCCGGTGCCGTCGAACGCCGTAATTTTTTCGCCGATTTTCGCGCGCAACGAACGCACGAGGTGCGAACTTTCTTCGTCGTTAAGAGTAATTTCCGGCGCGCCCGGCGTCACCGGTTGCGGATGATAAGCGTAAAGTCCGGCCATGGGGGAAATCAGGGGATTAATTTTACGCCGGATTTCACTGCCGCGCGGCGTAATTCGGCATCAAGGGTTACGAGCGCGGCACCGCGGCGCATGGCAAGTTCGAGATATGCCGCATCGTAAACGGTCAATTTATGCAATCTTGCCAACGCCGCGACGTCACGCGGAACCCGGTCAATTGTTTCTTCGTCCACGATAACGCCGAATTCGCTGACCATTTCCAAAAGCTCGGTTGCTTCCGCTTCCGTTATTCGTTGCCGGCGTTCGGCTACGATGAGTCCGTTTGTGACCTCGGCAAACCAGTGCGCCGGCACCGCAAGATCGTCGGACTCTTCGATTGCCCGTTTGATTATTTTTGCTTTGGCGGAGATATTTTCCTCGGGAAGCAATGTTGCAAGTGCCGCGCTCCCGTCCAGAACCGGTTTCATTTACGTCCTTCTTCGATTAATTTTTTAAGCGTGTAAGTGTCCGTCGTCTTGCGTTTGGGCATGGCATTGAGGCGTTGCAGCATTTTCAACCGCCGTTCTTTTGCCGGCACGTGATTAGCCGGCACCAAGCGTGCCACGGGTTTGTCGTGGCGCGTTATGATGAATTCCTTTCCGGCTTCAACCCCGCTTAAAAAGGTGCCGAAGCGCGTTTTTGCTTCCAGCGAAGTGATCATTAATGCGTGGCTCATATTAACCGTTTATTAACCGGAGTGATTAAGACGGCAAGTTTATGCCGCAGATAATTTCGGCGACAAAATGCCGGCATCTCGCTTTTCGCGCGCGACGCCGGCGGATTTTGCGGCGGCGAGCAACGCGTTTTCCAACGTCCGCAAATACGCGACAAATTGCGCGCGGCCGGCATTGGTCAACGAGACGAGCGTGCGCGCGCGGTCTTGGTAAATTTCTTTTTTCGTTTTGACGATGCCGGCGTCGGCGAGCGTCGTCAGGTGTGCTTTCAAGTTGCCGTCGGTGAGTCCGCAAATTTCGCGAAGTTCCGTGAAGCTGATGCCGTTGTCGGATTCCGCGACGCACGAGACAATCGCGAGGCGGCTTTTTTCGTGAAAGATTTTTTCCAAAGATTGGAATGCGGAAGGATCAATTTTCATCGTCGCTAAAAACGGGAGTGAAGTTGCCGGGTTCCGGCTCGGCGGAAATCGCCGCATTTTCGCGGTGCAATATCCAACCGCCGAGCCATTCGCCGGTAAAAAACAGACCGCCGAGAAAAACAGGATTGCGCCACGCGAACGCGCCGAGGAGCAGGCACAAAACGCCGGCGAACAGATAAAACGCGCCGACAAGACGAATTTTTTTCGGCAGTGCGTATTTGCCGGTGAAGTTCGTGAGCGCCACGAGACTTGTCCAAACACAGGGCAAAATAACCGGCGATTTCGCGGCAACGCAGGCGAGGGTGACGACGCCGCCGGCAAACAAAATCGGCAGCGGCTCCAATGCCGGCGCGAGCGCTTCGGTTTCGATACGATTGCGAATGCGCCATGAAAGCACCGCGCCGTAATTGAGCGCGAACGCGGCGGCAAAAACGCAACCCCACAGCAGGAGCAGCGCGCCGTCGTTTGAGCCTAGTCCGAACAAGCCGGCGAGCAGCGAGGCAAACAGCGCGATTGCGCCGCCGCCGGCGCGCGCCGTGCCGGAGTAGCCGGCAAAACGTTGCCGGGCAAGGACGCGCCGGCGCAATTCCTTGACGATTCCGAGTGCTTCGCGCGGGTTCATACGTGCGGTTTTGAAGAAAATTTTACCGACGGCAATTCAATGAAAGATAATAGCGGTAGCGCGCGCGCATGTCGCGCGGTTCCGCGCCGGCGGCTTCGCAGAGTTCGCGCGATTCGCGCGCCGGGAAGACGGCGTAATTGCGCCAATCGGATTCGGTTGTTTTGACGGCGGCTTCGGTTTTCAACCACTCCCAAAATTCTTTTTCGTTTTGGTATTCGCCGGCGCCGCTTTCGGTCGCCAGGACGTGAACCAGCCGCCAGCCGGGAAGCCCGACTTTTTCGAAAAAATCGCCGCCGAATTTCAGCGATTTGTTTTCGCGCCAGCGCGCAATGGCCGAATCGACGCACCACCGGTCAATGTCGCAAAACTGCAACGCGAAGAACAGCGCGCAGACCGCGAGCACATTTGCGCCGACGAGCCAGCGCAGCGATTTCCGGCAAAGCATGTAAATCAGCAGCAGCGCGAATCCGCCGGCAACGAGCGCGAGAAAAAACGCCACGCCGACGCGTTTCGGCGTCAGGCAAAAACTGTCGATGTGCAACCAAAGCCGGAAGCCGACGCCGGCGAGCATGAACAAATTTTGCGCGACCCATGCGATGCCGAGCGTTTTCAGGACGCGATTGCCGGTAAGTTTTTCGCCGTGATTGAAAATAATCGCGAGCAGCGCGCCGGCGAAAATCGTAACGAAGATCAGCCCGTAAACGCCGCCGTGCAAATATTCCGTCGTGCTGATGCCGACCGGCGGCGATTGCCGAATCCAAAGATAAACGGCGTCGAGCGTGTTCGTCAGAAGGAAAATCAGGTTAACCGCAACAAGCGCCAAAATCCACTGAATCGACCAACGCTTAGCGTCGTCCGCGCCGGCGAAACGTTTTTTCAAAAACTCTCCGCCGACGTTGCGCGCAGATTTATTCCGGCACCGTTGCGCCGGAATCAGGACGAGCACGCCGGCAAAAATCATCAGCATCCAAAACGCGACGCGTTCCGGCGAGAGCCCGCGCAGTAATTCGCCGAGCCAATCAAAAACGGAAGCGAACGCCGATTGTATCCAATTTGCGAATACGGCGTTTCCGAAAGAAATGAAAACGACGAAAATAACCGAGATGATGAACGCCGGAAAAATCAGCC
Source organism: Opitutales bacterium (assembly GCA_031555005.1). Lineage (GTDB taxonomy): Bacteria > Verrucomicrobiota > Verrucomicrobiia > Opitutales > UBA953 > CALNBE01. The sequence goes on from JAVBUU010000013.1 coordinate 3,947, forward strand.
GCAGGTATTTTAACGGATTCGGCATTTTTCCGAAATCGCAGGTTGCGACGCAGCCGAGCGTTTTGAAGAAACAGCCGACGGCGTGAAACGGAGCCGTCACCGCGCGCGCAAACGCGTTCAGCACGCCTTGGGCAATCTCGGTCGTTTTGTTTGTCCAAACCAAAATCGCGAAACCGAAGAAAAGCGCGACCGTATTGGAAAACCCCGGTTGCAACAACGCGCACGCCAATGACGGCACAAGGAACAGCCCGCCGGCAAGCAGGTGCCCCTGTTTTTTTGAAACAAACAATGCGAGCAACGCGGCGATTGTCGCGAATGCTGCGAAGCCGGCGCCGGCTTGCGAAATGCCGTAG
>JAVBUU010000032.1:0-23140 GCA_031555005.1 Opitutales bacterium
CCCCCCCACCCCCCGCCCCCCTCCCCGCCCCCCCGCCCCGCCCCCCCCCCGCCCGCCGCCCCCCCCCCCCCCCCCCCCCCCCCAACCGCAGCGGGAAACAATCCGCCGACCACCTGTCGCAATCCGCTTGTTGTTATAGGCTTAAATAAAATATCCGCAAAAACATTATTTTTATCCTCGACTTGCGTGTCCGCAGTAACGGCCACAATCGGGAGCGCTTTCAACGTCGCATCCGCTTTCAGCATCGCGGCGAATTTCAATCCGTCGATTTCCGGCATCCAGAGATCAGTCATAATCAGGTCGACTTTATTTTTGCCGAGAAACTCCATGGCTTCTTTCGCGGACAAGGTGCTGTGAGAACGAACCCCGAGCGCGGCGAGCATTCGCTCCAGCACTTTCAAATTCAGCAAAACGTCGTCCACGATCAAGGCCGTCAAGGCGTCGTTTGCCGAAAAATCGGGAGCAACGTCGTATTTCGGCACCTGTTCCGTCTCAATCGGCTCCTCGCAAATTTTCAAATCGGGAAAATCCAAAATAAAGGTACTCCCGACGCCGACTTGGCTTTCATAGCTTAACAAACCGTTCATTTTTTCCACAAGACGCTTTGAAATGGCAAGTCCGAGTCCGGTGCCCTCGTAGTTGCCGCCGCGGAATCTTGCTCCGGAATCTTGAACAAACGGGTTAAATATTTTTTCGCCGCAGGCTGGATCGATCCCGATGCCGGTATCGTTCACGCCGATACGCAAATCCATCCTGCCCTCACCCTTAATTTCGTAACTCAATTTTACGGTCACGGCACCGCGCGCGGTAAACTTCACGGCATTACCGACGATATTCATGAGCACTTGCTTAAACCGCAATGTGTCCATGTAGAAACACGGGATGTCTTCCGGCATCTCAAATTTAAAATCAATTCCTTTCTTCGCGGTGGAATACTTGAACACCCCCTTAAATTCCGCCATCAACGCAAGAATATCGACCGGCGATTTACAAATATCGACCTGATCGGCTTCAAGTTTGGAAAGATCCAAAATGTCGTTTACAAGCGAAAGAAGCGTATTCGCGGCGAAGTTGATGTTCTTCAGATTATGAACGCGCTCTTCCTGTTTAAGCGCCGGATTTTGCGTGAGTTCCGAATAGCCTATCACCGCATTGAGCGGCGTGCGCAATTCATGGCTCATTGTCGCAAGGAATATTGATTTTGCCTTATCGGCTTCCTGTGCGACATGCATCGCGGCCTCAAGCCTGCGATTGGCCTCATTCATGACGGTAATGTCAAAAAATGTCTCCACCACATATTGCACCTCGCCGACATCGTTGAAGATCGGAGATGAAACCGAGGTGAACTCACGTTCCATAAACGTGAACGAGGCCTTTTGCGAATCCCTGCGTTTTACCGCGTTCAACACGGGGCAGGTCGCGGAATCCTCCAAGCCCTTGCAAAGATGGGTGTGGCAAGGACTTTTCTTGAACTTTTTCTCCGAAATCCCCGAGAGTGTGACCATTGCCGAATTGACGAGAATGATGTTTCGATTCGCGTCAAAGAGAACGACCGGCTGCGGGATGGTATCGAGAATCATCTTGCGTTGCAGCTCGCCTTCGCGCGCCGCCACGGTCGCGTGATAACGTTGGAGCGCGAGCTCCAACACGCTGACAAGCAGCTTCATTAAACGCAACTCATCCTCGTTGAAACTGCGGGATTCCTCCAAATAATCAACGAGCACGAATCCCCAAAACTGTTTTTCATGAAAAAGCGGGAAAATAATGGAGGATTTTGACCTGACGTTTGTGATGGTTTTCGCTTCCGGCGAAGCGGCGTCATACTCGGTGGCCTTGTCGCTCACCACGGTTTGCCCTTTGCGCAACGCCTCCACCCATGTCGGGATTTCCGAGGTCTTCAGTTGCGGAAATACCTTGTCCTTTTCTTGAAGTGACGGGGAAAAATAAGCAAATCGTACAAAAAAGCCGTCCTCCTTCCCGAGGTATTTGTATATCACGCCTCTGTCGCCGTGCATGACTTGAACAAGGCGTTCAAGCGTATCCGCGGCGGCGTCCGTGACTTCATCCGAAAGCACGACACGGCGCATGCAATCGTTCACAACCTCCATCAAATCGGCTCTGAGCCGCAAAAGCGCTCTGGCGGAAAATGTCTCGGAGATATCGCGCGTCATGAGAAGAAACGCGTCCTTGCCGAATTCTTTTTTGGGCAGTAACGAAATCAGTCCCTGCAATTTTCGGGAACCGGCATCAATCTCAACGTCGCCGCGGACACCGTTCCGGATTTTATCCGCATTTTTCAGAAAATAATTCCAAATTTCGGGGCTGATATCGGAGACACAACGCTCAGAGTCCTTTTTGTCGGATTGCAAATAACGGGGGGATAACTTTCCGCCGCCGAAAAACACATAACTGTTAATCGGAGTATGTTTCAGCAAAATGGAGCTTCGACGCGCCGAAGCGGCCAACAACCAAACCGCAATCAACAGGAACAACAAAAGAAGGCCGACAATCGCCAGCGCACCGGCAATGTTTTCCAATCCGACCGTTGCCACAAAAGTCGGAGGGAGATTGTAAAATAAATTGCCCGGCGGGAGAGCGTCGGGCGACAATTTCGCTTCGGAAAAGGCGGTTGCATTGATTTTGAGCGCCGCGCCGAAGGTAAACACCGGGTGCCGCCTATCAAGCCGCCCCGCCAGCATCTCCTGCGTTTTCTTGCCCGCATATTGGCCGAATTCCCTGCCGGTCAGCATGTATCCGCCCAAAAACGTGTCGGCATACGAATCTAAAAATGCGAGCACGCGCCCCTTTGCCGCATCACGCACAAGGTCCGCGTATTGCTCCTGCCCCAATATCCCGTTATCCTTTTGTGACACCCAACGGAAATAGAGCGTAAAACTCTGCTTTTCCTCCGCAAGCGCTTCCAACAAGTCCTGCGTAGAGACGGTTCCCCCGTTTAAAAAGCGTACGCGGACATTTTCCAACATTCGCGCGAATGCCGGATCCGTTCGGAGGCAATTGAGATAAATATCCTTAATGACTTTTTCGGCGCGTTGCCCTTCAAATGCGGCACCGGAAACGACGTTGATAACTTTCGTTTTCGGATACAGCGACATGCCGAGGCTTATATTTTCCGCAACGGCAAGCTGCTTTGAAACGCAGAACACGTTCGGTTTCGATACGAATTCTTCGTCCGTCTCGCCGACTTGGCCGACGAGCATTATCTTGGTGCTTGCCGGAATGCGGTCATAAAACTCTCTGACGATTTCGATTGCCGGCGTGTCAACCGCTACAAGCGCGTCCACGTCCCCTTTGTCTATTTTTGAAAACAACAGCCCGAAATCTTCTTTTTTTATCCGGAAATTTTTATCCTGCAGGATGTCGGCTTCGATGACATTAAGCGTGAATTTGTCCCGCGAGAGCGCCGAAGAGAACCCCGAGAGCACATCGGCAGACCAACTCACTTGCCTGCCGAACGACGTAATCACCACTACGTTTTTGCGTTCATTGCCGGAAAAATTCGGTCCGGAATCGTTTCCTTGCACGGCAAACAGGCGACCTGAAATCAAAATCGCGATTATTGCTATTTTTAGGATGAGACTTCGCATGGGTGCGGAAACGAGCAAGTTCCGCTGAACGTTATCATGGGAACGTAACGTTTCGTCGATAAAATTATACCGGAAATCCGGCGTTTTTTTTGCGCCGGATCACCGGCGATTCGGGCAATCGCCGGAAAAAAAAGACCGGCACTTTTTTCACGCCGGTCTTCGATTCTCCGGCAAAACCGGTGAATTTCTCAGCTTACTTTTTCCGCTTGCGCGCGCGCATTGCGGCAAATGCCGAAAGGGCCAACGCGGAGGTTGCCATGACGCCCGGCAACGGTTGTCCGGACGGTTGCTCGACAGGAGCTCTGCCGGAGACATTGATTTGACTGTCCCACCAATCGGCCCAATTGGAGAAATTGTTTAAGTGGGCGTTAATCAAGAAATCATTCGTTTTCCAATCCGTTCCGCCGCTGTAATTTGCTCCGGTTAGCGAGTCGGCGCTTGTTCCGGTACCGCTGTCCAGCGAAAACGCCGCCATCTCCCCGGCTTCGAAATTCACAGTAAAATTATCTCCGGCGGCAATGTCCGAAAACGTAATTTTCGACAGAACGTTTCCATTACTGTCCAATTTCAAAACGCTGAAATCCGCTCCGGCGGCAGCGGCCTGCGAGGATAGCTTCGAAACATCGAAAGTAAGCGAAGCGCTTTTAGTCGCTCGCAGGTAAGAGCCGCCGTTATTGCCGTTAATAAGAAATGCGGTTGAGGCACCCGGTGACCATCCGATGTTGTATTGAGCTTGCAACGAGCCCGACACGCAAAAGAGAAAACATGTCAACAGAAAGAGTAGATATCGTTTCATAACGCCGGAAAAAATTGATGCTTTTTGCCAAACGTCAACACACCGCCCCAACACTTTATGAAAATTTAACATTTCCCGGCAACGACCCCGGGCCAAATCTCATGCATCCGCCAACATTAGTGTGCTCACTTAAAACACATTATGAGATCCGCCCGGAAACAGGCCGCCCCGTTCCCGAAATTAAGGCAACGGCGCAAAACCTTTCAGATTGGCAAGGTCTTTTTCCGGCATGCGTTGTTTGAGCGCGTCGGTCGGAAAATAGCCCGGCGTCAACAGCCAGCCGGTAACGGCAGCGGCCGGGGCGATTGTCTCCGACACGGTAAACTCGCTCACGCCGACGGTATACGCTTCGACATTGCCGAATCGCCGCCAAATCGGCCATACCGCGCCGACGCTTTTTGCAACCGCGAACGGATTAGTCGGGTTGACTCCGACGACCGAAGCCGGAAGCAACATCACCGGCGAAGGCTTAAACCCCCTGTCCGGTTGCGGCGAATACATGAGTGAATGCGCCAGTACGACGTCATCGCGCGGGATGCCGAACGTATTGCGATAGGGCGTAATGCCCGGCACAAACTCCTCAATGCCGTCGGCATATGACGCGAGGTCCAGAAAACGAACCGGGTAATTTTTCCCGAGGCCGGACGTCATCGTCTGGCCGGTCGGATTGGCGCCGCAATGCCAATCGTTGCAGAGGTAAGCGGCATCCGAGTATTTTTTGTCGCCGGACAGTTCGAACGCGTTCACGAAAAACTTTGCCGAATTCAGCGGATGAAAGACCCCCCACCCCATGTGCGTAACATAATGATGCCCGGAAGGATACCACGGGATACGGTAAGGATAATTGTTTTCAAGCCGTTCGAGCTTCTCGCCGGCATATTTCATCATAATTGATTCGAACGACTTCCGTATTTTCTCAAACCCTTTCACGGATTTGCCGTATTTCAAATATTCGCTGAAAAAAAGCGGGTTAACTCTCCAACTCGTTTCCGCGAATTTCCAAGACATCTCACCTTCGACCGACTTACATGTTACCAAAAATTCGTCCCGGCCGGTCAGCAACCAAAGGTTGAACGCGCACTTGAACACATATTGGGCTGGAACGTGTTTCGCCTCCGTGTAATGAATTTTCTGATACACGACGGATGCTTTCCCGCTTTTTTCTTCAACCGGGTATTGATAATCGGCCTCAAACCGGTTCGACGCTTCAGACGCCCACCGGTAAGCGCGCATGGCGGAATCCGCGTATTTCGCGCATCCCGCCGCATCGCCGGCATTTTTCAACGCCAGCGCGAGCATCGACGCATGTGCCGCGTATTGCATGGTGCTCTCCCGCGTGGCGGCGGACAAATAGTAACGCTGCGTATCTTTCGCCGGGTTATGTTCACGCGGGTGACTGTCGGCTTCAATCCAACCGGGAACGGCACCGTCTTTCGTTTGCGCGTTCAACCAAACCTCCATGCCCCATGCGGCTTCGTCCAAAATATCCGGAATTCCGTTGCCGGATTCCGGGATATTCAACTGCGAATCCCCGAAATTTTCCGGCCGAAACAGATAAACGGAGAGCAGGTCGTTCACGACATCATAGTGATACGGGCGCCGGTCATAGTCCGCCGCATCATGCCAACCCCCGCGAAGATCCAAAGCCGTGTCTGTTTTTCCGAGCGAAATCAGTTTGAAATGAGAAACGGAAATCGCCTTGCCTTGTTCATTGAAAAAACCGCGATCAGGTTCCTTTGGGGTCGGCCAATAATGGCGATTATTCGGCGGGAAGCCGCCGGCATACGTTTGCATGTGGCAAGCCCCCATCGTCCAATTCGTAAAAGGCTTCTCTTTCGCCATGCCGCAACGTTTGTGGTAAAGCCCCCGGGCATGCACGTAAAACGCTTCGCCGACCGCCGAATTTGAAATTTGAAATGCCTCCGAACGCCCGAATCCCGGGACAAACAGGAAAAATTCGCCCTCACCCCGGAACGCCGAAAAATCAAGTTCGCACACCTCCTCGCCGGTAAACGGCACCCCGTTTTTAAAATAAGATTCCGCCCCGCGCCGCCGGATTTCGCCGGTGAAAACACGCCTCCCTGATGCGTTTTCGGTCAGATAAAATTTTTGTCCGACAATTTGCGCAGTATCCAACGGCCCCATTGTTCCCAGCCAACCGCCGACATAGGCGTATTTCCTCCCGGCTGCCGGCGAATAACCGAGTTGATTTGTCTTTATCGCGCCGCTTATGTTCTTGTCGGGATCGTAGTTAAACTCAATTTTCTGCCCGGAAGGAAGCGTCAGGACATGTGTAACGCCGGATTTAAGCGGCTGTTTCAGCCGCAAAAAAGCGTAATGCGTAACCGACGCATTTCGCGTCAATTTTTCCTCCAACCCGTTACCCTGAGGAAATCGCATCTGCCCGGCGGGGTTTAACCAGCAGCCTGTTTGGGCAATTTCAACGTCGCCGGAAATTTTGAAATTCGTGCCGTTCGAAAACATCTCCGCGATTACCGGTCTGTATTTCAAAATTATCTCGGCTCCCAAAATATCGTAAAAAACGTTTCGCGTCCACGGCGGCAAATTCGCTGTCGAAGAATCGATACCTTTTAAAAAACCCCCGCACTCCTCGGGGAAACGCTTTTGCAAAAATTTCTCGTAACTCCCCACGAGGCAGATTGTCCGTTCATTCAAAATCTCGGCACGCAAGTCGCCGATTATCGGCACGTCGATTTCGGGATTCGGTTTAAACATGCCGGACATGAATTTCGCGGCGGAAACCGCGGCAGCCGGCGCTTCTTTTATCTGTTCCCACACCGGGCGCACGGGCATTTCGTGCCGCGGTTTTTTACGAGACGCCACCTCGGGAACGACAAAATCCAGGCCGAAAACAAACGCACAAACAGCGACGGCGGAAACTGCGGCAGCCGGCGTTTTTTTTACCTGCGCCCATACAGTTTGCCCTTGCGCCTCGAGGCGCGATTTTTTGTGAGGCGCCTCCTCGGGAACGGCAAAATCCCCGCCGAAAACAAACGCACAAACAACGACGGCGGAAACCGCGATTAAAATTCCGCTTTTGGAAACCGGCTTTTTCAGCTTAAAAATTTTTGGCAACGGCATCGAATACAAATGCTCCCCGCATTTTGTTTAAACCGGGCAATTAACGGGCAAGCACGCGCGGATTCAACACAAGACCCCGCCAAAACGTTAATTCTTCGTTAAAAACAGCGCCGGTTCGTTAAAAAATTATTTAAATCCGACTCGCTTCCGTTAAAAAGCAACTTGGTCGGTTCAACATAACTACGTCCGTGATAAGCCATGAAAAAGTTTCTCCTTATCTTTATTTCGGCCGTCACAATCCTTAGCGCGGTTGCGATAGGTTATTTCGGAATAATACATAAATCTCTCTCCTCGATAATGAACGAGGCGAAAATAGCCGAGGCGCGGGGCAACCCGGCCGAAGCCGCCCGACTCTACCGGGTCGCCTGCCGAAAAGACCCCGCAAACGAAACCGCCTACGAGCGCCTTGCCGTGATATCGGAAGCCGGGTGCAAATATGCCGATGCCGCCTATTTTTGGGAGCACGCCGCCAACCTCAATCCGCTGAAACCCGAATATGTCGAAAAAATGTTTGAGGCGCTTTCGGCAAGCGGAGCGGACGACTACTGTATCTTTAAATACAGCGCGTTCGGCACGCAAAAAAAACTCTCCGACCGCATAAGATTCATCGCGGCAACGGCATATTTGCGAAAGGCTCAAAAAGAAAAATCACGGGAAATACTGACCCGACTTTCAGCCGGGAAATCCCCGTTCGCCCCGGTGCTGAACGGCTTTCTGCTTTTGAGCGAAGAAAAAACGCAGGACGCGCTCTCAGCGTTCGCCTCCGTCCGCGGCAACCCGGCAAAGAACTTGGCCGCGGCGACCGCCAAATTCGGCACGGCACTTTGCCGGTTCACGGCCGGAGACGTAAAATCGGCAAAAACAATTTGCGAAACCCTCAAATCACCGACCCCTTCGCTCCGGTGCGCCATCCTCCTCCTGAAACGCGATATTTCCGTGCGGGAAAAAGAGCCGAAAGCCGCCCTTGAATACTCACTCGAAGCAAGAAAAATCCGCACTCAAGACCTTGAGTTAACACTGCAATGCGCGGAATTGGCGTTTTCGCAAAAAAAAGCAGCTGCGATTGCCGGAATTCGAAAAAGCCGGAACCCGAAAAGTAAATCGGGCGCAATACTTGATTACTACTTGGCGGCACTTGAAAACGCCGCGGCCGGAAACATGAAAGCCTCGGCGGAATCTTTGGCATACGCGGATACGCTCCGGAATCGCCTGTGCGCAAGACTTCTCTCATTCCGACTGGCCTGCCGACTGTCTTCGGTCGAAAAGGCCGCCGATGAAGCAGCGCGATTGTCAGCCCGGCCCGATTTGCCGGCCGGAATAACGTCCGCAATCCGCGCGGATTGCCTCGCGCTGCTTCGAAAATGCGAAACGGAATCCGATTCCCGGGGCGCGCACAAAATCTCGGAGGTCCTCGTGAAGTGCGACCCCGGCAACGTCGCGGCATGGCGATACGTCGTCGCATCAAGACTCTCGGAGAAAAATTACACCGGCGCGCTTTCTTCGGCGCACCGATTGATCGAACTCGCCCCCGGCGACCGGCTCGCAGCCGAGGCAACACTGACGGCGCTTGACGCATTGGGCAATTCCGGCGAGTGCCTGAAATACGCAAAGGCTCAAATACAAAAATACGGGCCGACGCCTTTTTCGGCATTTTATGCGGCGCGAAGCGCGGCGGCGTTAAAGCTGAACGATGAAGCCGTCGGATTCTACACCGAGGCCGCAAAAAGCCCGGGCATCCCGGAAGCCTTTTTAATCGAAGCCGCGGGCTTTGTCGCCGATCACGCCTCCGGCAAAGATTTCGAATCTTTTTTCACCCGAAGATCTCCCGGAGAAAACCCGGTGCTCGATACAATTTATCTTACATTTAAAGCGCGCTTCCTCGCCAATGCGCGAAACATCGAAGCCGCACGGGAACATTTCGAACTCGCGATCAAAGCATCGCCGAAATCCGAAGCCGCCTACGGTGCCGCCGCCGAATTTGAACTCGGGCAACAACGCCCGCAAGCCGCCGTCGAAATCTTGGAACGCGGCGTCGCCAATCTCCCCGAATCCTACGGACTCTCACTCCGACTGGCGCTTCTGCTCGCGGAAGATCAAACGCCGGCCGGCGCCCGAAAAGCCAAAGACAAACTGCTCGCACTGCATCCGCAACCGACCGAAGCCGCTTATGTTTTTGCCGCACTTTCAAATTGTTTCGCGACACTCGGCGACGCCGAAGCCGCCTTTTCGTATTCGACAAAAGCACTCAATGCCGCACCGAATGAACCCGAGGCGCTTCTCGCCGCCGGCGAGCGCCTTTACGCGCGAAACAATGCGGCGGAAGCCTTTCGAATGCTTGCCCGAATCGACAACATCGCCGAAAACCCGAAAGCCGCCGGCGCGCTTCGAAAAATATTTTCGGCCGCCGTCTCAAAAGAAAAAAGCCCGGCAAGCCGAAAGCACCTCGCTGAAATCATGTTGAAAAAACTGCCCGGCACGGCGGAAGCCGAACGCGTTTTCAACGAAGCGAAAATCGCCCTTTCAAAACGCAATGAACCCGGCAATCCCTGAAACTTGGCACCCGCGGATCCCGATCCGGGCACTTTTCGCGATCGCATTGGCCGCATTGGCCGGATTGTATTGCGCCGGCGTGTCGGCGAGGCCCGAATCGGCGCTCGCCCTTTGGGCTTGGGGCGTTGCGATTTTTCTTTCCGTTTACTTTTCGGAGCGGCCCGCCGGCGAACACACGGGAACGCCGGCCGTGTACATCGGGGGCGTCGCGCTGCTGCTTGCCGGCCTCGGCCTCTTCCGTTTCGGCGAGATGAATCTCGGGCATTTTTGCGTGTTTGCCGCCTGCGTCCTTTATTTCGGAAATTTCAAATTATCGGCACTCACCGCATTTCCGATTTTTCTCTGGACGGTCATAGCGCCCGGAATCGAATACGCGCACTTTTTCATCAGCCACCCCATGCGCCTGATCGGAGCCGGCCTTTCGACATTCATGCTTTCGCTTGCCGGCATTCCGGCCGAGGCCGAAGGTACGATCGTGACAATCGGCGGAAAAAACGTGGCCGTAACATCCGCTTGCAGCGGCGTTGAGCAACTCGAAGGGATGCTCTTCGTCGCATGGCTTGTCGCCATGTATATGCACAAGCCCTTCGCACGCCGAATTACGCATTTCGTTTTCATCCTGCCGATTATTCTGTTTGCGAATGCGGTTCGCCTAACCGTCACCCTCGGCGGCAGCGAAACCGTAAGCGCGATATTTCTTTCCGACGAAGTTCACACGATCCTCGGGTTCGCAACCGTGGTTCTCATCCTGCTGCTGTTTTTTGCCGTGGGAACGCTCTTCCCCTCAAAAGACAAATCCGCCGTATGACCACAGCCGCCAAAAACATCCTCTTCGGGCTTTGCGCGCTCCCGCTGCTGGCGAAAGTTCCTTACATCCTATCGACTTGGGAAACCTCCCCGCTCGAATCCGGCGCCTTCGTCATATGGCTGTCCGTCGTGCCGGCCGTCATCCTGTCCGAATACGTGCGACGACGAAAAAAAATCGATTTCGGTCCCGGGAGGTTCAAAGGCGCGGTATTAGCGATGCTTTTGGCGTGTCTGGCGGCATGGCTCTTTTTGGCATTCAAAATCAATTGCGCCGGCATCTTGCTCGGCCTCGCAATTCTTGCGCCGGCGTGCGATCTGCGCTTCGGGCGCGCAGTTGCCGTATCCCAAATTCCGGCATTTTTCATCGCCGTTCTCGCGACACCGTCACTCTCCTATTGGATTGATTATTACTTGGATATCGGGCTATCCGGCGCTTTTTATTTCACGGTTAAATTTGCGTTTGCCCAACTGTTCCTCCTGCTCTGGTGCTCGATCGTTGTCCTCGCCGGCCGTTACCCGCGACTGCAAGACATCGCATTCGCACTCGCCGCAGTCGCCGTTTTTTTATACGGACGGGTCCAAGAGCAAAGCATGCCGGACGGCGACCCGCTGTTCATCGACACGGCAAAAGTAACTTCGGGAGACTGGATCGCGGTTCGGGAGGCGCCTGGCGCCGGCGACAAACGATTTTTTTCCGGCTGCGACAAAATTGAGCGAATAAATTATTTCCGTTCCGGCACGCACATCGGACTTCTGGCGCTTGAAATCAAAGACATCGCCAACATCCATCCGGTCGGCATTTGCCTGAAAAGCTCCGGCAGGGAGGTTTTGTCTTCGCGGCAAATTCAAATTCCGATCGGGGAAAAGACGCTGCAAATTAATGAATTCCTCGTGAGGAAAAACGGCGAAACCTCCGCCGTTTATTCTTGGTTTTCAAACGGCGAAATCTCGACCGGAGACTTTGCCGAATTCCGTTTGAGCAAACTGAAAGCCGGTGATTTCTGGCGACACTACCAAATTGCGACACCGGCGGAAGACGACGCTTCCGCCGTCGAAAACATTAAAAATTTTATTGAATCTTTTGCCCGCTGAATACGTCGGCGGCTCAAATTTTCAACATCCGCGTCATCTTGAAAAAAGACGAAACCCTGCAACGCACGCCGAACTTGTGAGGAAACCGCACGGCGCGTTTGAAATCCGCCGGACTCCCCGTGCCGCTCTCGTCGAAGATCCTGCGCAACAAATCTTCGTAACGCCGGCGATGTTCATTTAAAACGGCGATCGTCGCGGCGCGGATTTTCCGCGGATCAAGATCCTTTGCAATAACGTCCGCGACAAGCGCGGCGACTTCGCCGGCAGTCGGAGAATCGGTTTCGGTAAAAAACGTGTATTCCGGCGAGATCGAATACTCGCGCCCGCCGAGACACTTGCAGGTTACAACCGGCAAGCCGCACAAACCGTATTCGGCACAGGTATACATCGCACCTTCCGCCCGAGAAAGGCAAAGCCCGACCCGCGATCTGTTAAAATAATAAAACATAAGCAAGCCGCGCACCTTCCGAATCCAAATGCTGTCCGCCCGGCGTTGCGACAACACGCCCTCGACATATTTTTTCTCACTCTCGTAATACGTCCCGATCATCAACAGATTCGGAACTTCCAACGCCAACTCGTTCCGCTTGAAAGGCGTTATTCGTGCGGAGTAAACGGCATCGAATCTTTTTTTAAGCCCTGTGACAAAAAACCGGTTTTCGCGTAAAAAAGCGTTGTGACTGCAACATTCCGCATTCTGCCCGATGGACCGGAAGTTTTCCGTTTCCTTCGGCGAATTGCATAAGAAGTAAAACTTCAGCTTCGGAAATTCGCGTTTAAGGATTTCGATTTGCTCCGCGGCATGCGCCATTCGCGGCGAGGTTTCATATTCAAACCCGAACATGAAAAGCGCGTAAATTTTTTCTTCGCGACATTGCTCATACCACCGCTTAAATCCGTCTGCCAGCCGCATAAAATCCTCAAAAAAGCATCCGAAGATGAGCGGCTTCCGGCATAAAAATGTTGCCGGCAAATAGTTCCTTTTTCGAAAAAAATTCATTGTTAAATCCTCTTTATTTCAGCGTGCTGACCAAAACTCTTTCGGCACGGGCGGGCCGTCGGGCGAAGTCCGCATAGACTTCTTTTTGCTTTTCGCGGAAGCGCGCTCCGTCGGTGAGATGCCCTACGACCGAAGCCGAAATCGCCTCGTCGCCAATGTTGTCGCAGCCGAATGGAACGCCTCCCAAGAAAAAACGCATAATAATAAAATCGTCCCGGAGCTAAGAAAATTTTAGCCCGGCGCTCAACATAAAAGTCCGGGGACGACCCCCGGATTTCGCTTATTTTTTATCCAAAAATGCGCCGATCCTGTCGCACGCCTTGATAATGTTCTCGTAACTCGTCGAAAAACTCGCCCGGCAGAAACCTTCGCCGCTTTTGCCGAATGCCGTGCCCGGCACCATCGCGACTTTTTGTTCCCGCAATAACGTCTTCGCAAACGTCATCGAGTCCATACCGGTGCCGGCAATGCTCGGGAACGCGTAAAACGCGCCGCGCGGCGAATGGCACGGCAGCCCGAGTCCGTTAAACCGGCGCACGATCAAATCCCGGCGTTCGCGGTATTTTTCGCGCATGTGCAGCATCGCGTCGCGTCCGTTTTTCAATGCTTCGATCGCCGCCTCTTGGCTGACAATCGAGGCGCACATGATCGCGTATTGGTGCACCTTCAACATCGCTTCCATGATGCCGGCCGGCGCGCATGCGTAGCCGATGCGAAATCCGGTCATCGCGAAGGCCTTTGAAAAACCGTGCAGAAAAACAGTCCGGTCGCGCATACCCGGCAACGATGCGATGCTCGTGTGTTCGCCGTCGAACGTAAGCTCGGAATAAATTTCGTCGCTCACGACAAGCAGGTCTTTTTCCTGCGCAAACGCCGCGATTTCCGTGAGCAGTTTTTTGTCCGCCGTGCCGCCGGTGGGGTTCGTCGGGAAATTTAAAATCAGCACTCGGCAACCCGGCTCCCACGCCGCGCGCAACGCGCCGGCGGTGAGCGCGAAATTGTCCGCCGCGCTCGTCGGCACGCCGATGGCTTGCGCGTGGCAGAGCGCGATGCTCGGCGCGTAAGAAACGTAACAAGGCTCGTGATAAAGTACCTTTTCGCCGGGATTCAAAACGGCGCGCAACAAAACATCCATCGCCTCGGAAACACCGATGCTGACGAGGATTTCCGTCTCCGGATTATACGCGACGTTGTAATTTTCGCCGACGTAATCGGCGACGCTCTCGCGTAACACTTTCAAGCCCCGGTTGTCCGTATAGCTCGTTTTCCCCTTTTCAAGCGCTTCGATGGCGGCCTGCCGGATGGAAAACGGCGTCACGAAATCCGGCTCGCCGATGCCGAGCGAAACCGCGTCGCGCATCTGCGAAACTATCGCAAAAAAGTCACGGATGCCGGACTTCGGCAGTCCGCTGACATGCCGAGCAACAAAACGTGAAGAAGCGTCCATTGTTATGTTTCGCTTTCCTCACGGGCCGACAAGTTGCTTGTCGGAATCGTTGCCGTTGCCGTTGATTTTGTAGCCCTGCTCCTTGTAAGCGCGAAGCATGAAGCACGTCGCCGTCGATTGCACGCCTTCGATTTTTGCGAGCCGATCGTGCACGAAAGACGCCACCTTGCGCAGATTAGCGTCCTTCACGATGACGAGCAAATCGAACGCGCCGGAGAGCAAATAGCACGTTTCGACCTGTTCGAAACCGCTTATCCGCTCGGCGATTTGGTCATAACCGAAACCGCCCTCAGGACGCACTTTCACTTCGATGAGCGCGCGCACGCAGTTGCTCTCGTCGTAAGTCGGATTCAACACCGCACGCCAACCGAGAAACACACCGGCGTCCTTCAATGCCGCGAGTTGCGCGTCCACTTCGGCTTGCGGCAACGCAAGGATTTGGGCGAGCTGCGCGGCGTCGAGCGGTTCGCCTTCGAGCAAAAGTTTCAGAACGGCGTTCATCGGTGTTTTTGTTTGTAGTGAGAAAACGGATACGGATTATTTTTTCCCGGCAACGACGTTGCGCCGGGCGCGAACGGCCTCGGCGAGTTGTTCCAAAATCGGCACGGTTTGCTCAAACGAAATGCAGGCGTCGGTAATGCTCACGCCGTATTTTTCCGGGCTGTCCTGCTTGCCTTCGTGCAGGTGGCTTTCGAGCATCACGCCGACAACCGCCGGCGAGCCGCCGGCGACTTGTTGCGCCAAATCCGCCGCCACCGCCGGCTGCCGCCGGTGGTCTTTTTCGCTGTTGCCGTGCGAACAGTCCACGACTACGACGCCGGGCTGTTTCGCCTTTGCGAGCAATGCGACCGCTTCGGCAACATGCTCGGCCTTGTAATTGATTCCGGTGCGCGAGCCGCCGCGTAAAATGATGTGCGAATCCGCGTTGCCGGTCGTGCTGAAAATCGCCGCCACGCCGTCCTTCGTCACCGACGGAAACCAGTGGGGCTGCTTCGCCGCGCTGATGGCGTCCACCGCCATTTGCATGTTGCCGGTGGTGCCGTTCTTAAAGCCGACCGGCATCGACAGCCCGGACGCCAACTCGCGGTGCACCTGGCTCTGCGTGGTGCGCGCGCCGATGGCGCCGTAACAAACAAGGTCGGCGATAAATTGAGGCGTGATCGTGTCGAGAAATTCGGTCGCCGTCGGCAGCCCCTTTTTCACGATGTCGAGCAGCAGATTTCGGGCAATGCGCAGACCGTCGTTAATCTTGAAACTGTTGTCGATATACGGATCGTTGATCATGCCTTTCCAGCCGACGACCGTGCGCGGTTTCTCGAAATAAACGCGCATGACAATGAACAGGTCTTTTTCGTATTGCTTAAAAAGCGGCAACAACCGGTCGGCATATTCGTGCGCGGCCTTCGTGTCGTGAATCGAGCAAGGCCCGGTGACGACGATCAATCGGTCATCGCGTTGCTGCAAAATGTCGCTCATTTGCGCACGCGTGCCGGCGACAAATTCCCTGTCTTCCGGCGACAAACTTAATTCTTCGATTAGAATTGCCGGCGGAAGCAATGCCCGCGAGCGGGCAATGCGCGTATCGTCGATTTGCTTAAACTGTGTGTCCATCTGCACCGGGAAGAAAAAACCCGCCGGGCACGGGAGTCAACGGCGCGTTTACCGGAAACCCGTAACGCGACCCGCAAAACCGCGGCTCAATCTCCTTTGAATTAACCGCAAAGAGCGCAAAGATCACAAAAAAACGCTTCTGTTTTTCGGAAAAATTTTCCGCCGTTCATTTTTCATTTATAAAACTAACTCCCTTTATGCGGATTCTTATACATCGATTGTCTGCGGTTTAACTTCTTTGCGCTCTCTGCGTTCTTTGCGGTTAATGCAAAGCTGATTGAGGCAACCTTGAACGCGTTTGTCACTCTTCGCCGCCGGAAAGATTTGTCGCATTCGCGTTTGCCGGAAACGCGTAAAAAACCTTTTCCATCGTCAACCCGCGCGCCGGCGCGGTCGGCACGACCGCCGAAATGGTTCGCGCGTCGCGATAAGCGACAAGCTCGTCCGGCGTCATTTTGCCGGAACCGACTTTGATTAACCCGCCGACGAGCCGTCGCACCATTTTGTAAAGATAACCGCTCGCTTCCGTCGTAATCGTAATGTTTTTGCCGCGTCGCACGACATCGAGCCGGCGCAGGTCCTTTACCGGATTTTCTTTCTCCGGCGACTGCCCGTGATTCGCGCCGAATGCCCAAAAATTATGCACCCCGAGCAATTTGCCGGCGGCGACACGCATCGCGTCCGTGTTCAATTTCTGAATGCCGGTCCCCAACACGTAACGCTCCGCCTGCGGCGGCGCAAAACCTTCGTAAATCCGGTAAACATATCGTTTTCCGCACGCCGAATAACGCGCGTGAAAACCGGCGCGCACCGTGCGAATGTTTTTTATCAAAATACCGGCGGGCAAATACGACCGCATCGCGAGAAGCAGTTTGCCGAGGTCGTGCGCCCAAATTTCGTCAAAATGAAATACTTGCGCGTTCGCGTGCACGCCGGAATCCGTGCGTCCGCTGACATGCACGCGCACCGGCCGCCGGAAGATTTCCGCGAGCCGTTTTTCCAAAAAATCCTGAATCGTGTTGCCGCCGGGCTGACTCTGCCAGCCGAAGAAATTCGTGCCGTCGTAAGCGACCGTGCAGACAAAGCGCGTGTAACCGTCGGGAACGGAATCGCGGGGATCGGCGGGCTTGCTGAGTTTTTTCATCGTTTAGCGCAGCGTTCAGAAACCGAACCCTTTCGCATTAAAAAAATCCTGCAAAATTACCGCCGCCGCGCGCGAGTCGAGTTCGCCGGAAGCCCGGTGTTTTTGCCGATCGCGCGTGTTACGCCCGCGTTGCCGGGAAGAAAAACTCCCGTCCGCTTCGACGCTCGAAAGCCCTTCGTCGGCGCGATGCACCGGCAACGCGAAGCGTTTTTCCAATTCCGCGATAAATTCGTTTACAACGGACGTGCGCGGCCCTTCGGAACCGTCCATATTCAGCGGATAACCGACGACAAGTTCCGCGATGCGCCGGCGTTTGATTTCGCCGGCAATGTGCTCAATGCGTTCCGCCGGCGTCGGCTCGGTCGCCGCCGGAATCGGGAATGCCATGCCGAGTTCGTCATCGCCGGCGCTCAGTCCGATGCGCCGGTCGCCGTGGTCGATGCCGAGGAAGTTGCGTGCCATGGGGAAAATTTTCAGTGTTAAGTTTAACGTGTTCGGTTAATGTACGCGGAATCTGACCGAAAACTGAAAACTTAACACTGAAAATTTTCCCCATGAAGCAACTGCTCTTCCTCGGCGACGTCGTCGGCGCGCCGGGACGCAATTTTATCAAAGAAAAATTGCCGACGCTCCGCGCCGAACTCGCGCTTGATTGGGTCGTCATCAACGGCGAGAACGCCGCCGGCGGCTCCGGCATCAACCGCAGCATCGCGGCAGATTTGGTCGCTGCCGGCGCGGACGCGATTACGCTCGGCGACCACGTTTGGGATCAAAAAGGATTTGAAGGCGAAATCGCCGGCATCCCGAAAATCTGCCGCCCGGCGAACCTTCCGGCGCAATGCCCCGGTGCCGCATATATAACAGCGGAAAATTCCGCCGGCGCGCGCCTGTTGGTTTTCACCGTACTCGGCCAACATTTCATGGGGCCGAAAGTCGCCTGCCCGTTCGCGACGGCCGACCGGTTGCTCGCCGACCTCGCCGGCCGCTACGATTACGCGCTCGTCGAAATCCACGCCGAAGCGACCTCGGAAAAAATCGCGCTCGGCCGGCACCTCGACGGACGTGCCTCAGTTGTTGTCGGCACGCACACACACGTCGCGACGGCGGATGTGACCGTTTTGCCGGCCGGCACCGCCTACCAAACCGATGCCGGCATGTGCGGCCCGCACGACGGCGTTCTCGGGCGTGACCGCGCCGCGGTTATCGGGCGATTTCTGGACGGCATGCCGCGCCGGTTCGCGGTCAGCGAAGGCGACGTGCGCTTAAACGGGCTGCTCGTAACGCTCGGCGACGCCGGCAAAGCGGCGAGCGCAACGCGCTTTGAAATGAGGAAAGAGTGATCGGTTGCCGGCGGTGCCGGAGAAGCCTGCGCCGCAGTTTTACCCGCAAAGAACGCAAGGACCGCAAAGATTTTTTCTTTAACTTATTTTTGATAACATTATAATATATAGCATGCAACAAAGACGTTGCGAGACTTGCGGATGTTTTAACAACATGACCGGAAGGTCGCGGAGCGCGTGGAGAAATATCCTCTGCGACCTCCGGGTCCTCCTATTAAAAGTCGGATCGTTTCGAAACCCTCTCAATGTTATTTGAAAATATTATATTTTGACGCACAAAGCCGCAGGCCGTTTTTTGAAAAAATCAAACGACGCCGGCAGCGAAAATTTCATCTCAGATAAAAATCGCCGTGAACCGCCGCGTCCTTTGCGGTTCAAAAAAGATTCTTTGCGATCCTTGCGTTCTTTGCGGTTAAACTTGCTGCTTCAATCCGCCGGCAAACGCTTAAACGGTCGGCAAAACCGCCTCGAAACTTTTCCTTTGCCATTTCCGAAAAAAATCCCGGCATACCTCCTCTTATCAAAAACGTCACGCCATGAAACTCACCCACCAACCCGGCATTGCACTCGTCACCGGCGCAGGACGCGGAATCGGCAAGGTCATCGCCGAAAAACTCGCCGCCGACGGCTACACCGTCCTCTGCGTTTCCCGAAGCGCCTCCTCCTGCGGCCCCGTAGCCGACGCCATTAATGCCGCCGGCGGCAAAGCCAAAGCCTACGCCGTCGATGTCGCCGACCCGGCAGCCGTCGCCAAATGCTGCGAGGAAATCCTCAACGAATTTGAATGCGTGGACGTCATCGTCAACAACGCCGGCATCACGAAAGACAACCTCGTCGTCCGCATGAGCGAGGAAGACTGGAGCAGCGTAATCAACACAAACCTTTCCGGCGCATTTTATTGGGTAAAGGGCCTCGTCCGCCCGATGACACGCAAACGCCGCGGACGCATCATCAACATCGCCTCCGTCGTCGGTCGCATCGGCAACCCCGGCCAAGCCAATTACGCTGCCGCCAAAGCCGGCATGCACGGGCTCACGATGTCGCTCGCCCGCGAGTTTGCCTTACGCAACATCACCGTAAATACAATTGCGCCGGGATTTATCACCACGGACATGACCGATAAGCTGAGCGACGATCAAAAAGCGATGATCGTAAAAAGCATCCCGCTGCAAAAGATCGGCACGCCCAACGACATCGCCGACATGGTCAACTTCCTCGCCTCCGAAAATGCCGGCTATATCACCGGTCAAATTTTTTCGGTTGACGGCGGCATGGCAATGTGAACCCTTTCGTCTTATCGTTTAGACCGTTTTCAGAAACCAAACAAACAAATCATAACGACACCAACAACCCTAACCACTTTTTAATAATATGACTGAAAAAACACTCGAACAACGCGTAAAAGACATCGTCGTCAACCAGCTCAACGTCAACGAAGAGCAAGTGACGCCGGCCGCTTCGTTTATGAACGATCTCGGCGCCGACTCGCTCGACACCGTCGAGCTGGTGATGGCTTTCGAAGAAGAATTCAAAGACGAAATCAAGGGCGAGATTCCGGAATCGGACGCTGAAAAGCTCCAAACCGTCGGTCAAGTCATTGAATACATCAAACAAAAAGCCGGCAAATAAGCCCCTGTCTTTTTTGTTTTGAAAAACCGCCGGCACCCGCCGGCGGTTTTTTACATCCGGCAATGTAGCGCAGGCATTCCTGCCTGCGGGTTCGGACGGTTTTTAACCGCCTCGATTTTAAACGGCGGGGCAGATACCGCCGGCGCTGCGCTTATGCCGGTAATTCCGGTGCCTCAAAAAACAAACAAGCGCGGATTTTTACGTCCGCGCTTTGTTTGTTTCCGCCGGAATTGATCCCGGCGGATTCTTGTTTGCAGAAAATCAGAACCGCACCCGGTAACCGACATTCACGCTCCACGGCGTGTCGTATTTGTCGCCGAACGAACCTTCGTAATCCACGTGAACCTGCTGTGCGGCGTCCAATTGCCAGATAAGGCCGGCACCGTAAGTCATGCGTCGTCCGTCGGTGTTCGGGCTCAGGCTGCTGTCGGAGATTCTGACTTCTCCGCCGGTGCTGCCTTGTTCCTCGAGACCGATTTTTGCGTAGGGCTGAAGAACACCCCAACCGGACATGCCGGCGGAAGCGTCTGCCAAAACGATGTTTTTACCGAAACGCACATTACCCGCGAATCGCCAGATGTTGGAATCGCCGGCGGTCACGCCCAGCCCGCGATCGGTCGCGTAGGAATCGCCGAAGACATGCGTGTAGGCGACTTGCAGACTCGGCTCAACGAACCAGCCGGTTTCGCTCAGGCATTGTTTGCCGAACTCGATGGAAGCGCCCAACCCGTAGGAATCGAATTTACCGGCGTCCTGACCCGCGGTGTAGGAATTGTCGAAGTATTGTCCTTTAACAACGCCGTCGATATACCAGCCGTCCGCGTTAATCCAGGTCGTGTAAAGGCCGGCATAGACGCTGTCCGTTTCACCTTTGTTGTTGTAGGTGTCATGGAAGTGACGCTTGGAACCCTGATAACCGACAAACGCGCCGACCGCGAGCTCGTTGCTCTCGTCGATGGCGAAGATTTTGTCGCCGCCGATGTCGCTGCCGTATTGGTATTCCTTGAAGTCGGCAACGCCGGCGATACCGAGATCCGAGCGCGTTTCCCGCCCGTAACCGCGAATCCAGAGATCGAGGCTTTTGCCGGCTTCAACATCCGCCGTCTTTTGCGTTTTCAGACGCAATTCGCCCATGCGCTTGGTGAGGTTGTCGAGCTGCGTGAACCAACCGACCGACATCGCGCCGATCGTGTTCATCGCCGCCGCACTGCCGGCGGAAAGCGTCGAAACCTTAGCTTTGCCGTCGGCGCTAACGGCGAAGGCATACGCGCCGATATCGATTGTGTTGCTGCTGAACACGTCGGCCGGATTTGCCAATCCGTTTGTGATGCTGACGACCTCGATCTCCGTCGTGCTCGTGACGTTGTTGATGTTGCCGGTCGTTTGATCGACGAGCTCAATCGCCTGTTTGGTGCCGGCGGCAATCGCGCCGGTGACGACGAGGACGTTGCCGTTGGCCGGGTTGTTCGCATCAATATTCATGCGAAGCGTTCCGTTTCCGCTGAGCCGGTCAACCGTCAGTTTGTTTCCGGCGTTAACGAAGTCGATGTTTCCGGTGTTGGCGAGATCACCCCACACGAAGTCCGTTTGCGTTGTCGCAAGGTTGATATTTCCACCGTTCGTAACTGCGCCGGAAACGGTTCCGAGCATTGCTGTCGCGCCGGCGTTATTCGTGACATCGCCGGTAATCGCCGAATTCGCATTCAGCGTGCCGGTGTTGGTGATGTCGCCGGTAAAGCCGCCGTCAATGTTCGCGGTCGCGCCGCCATTGTTAACGAGATCGCCGGTGATCGCGGACGTTGCGTTCAGCGTGCCGGAGTTGGTGATGTCGCCGGCAAAAACTTCCGCCGGGTCAACAAGGGCGACATTAACGGTTGCGCCGGTTTCATTTGTGAGCGCGATATTGTTGGCGCCGATTGCTTCGGCGTTGGCGAGCGTAAGCGTGCCGTAGTTTGTCGCGATGCCGGTGAAGTTCGCATTGGAGTTATCCAAGGTAACATTGCCGCCGGCGTTGACGTTCAGCGCGCCGGAGCCTTCGATTTCGCCGGCAAACGTTCCGTCGAAGTCGAGGTTCAGCGAACTGTCCGCGCCATCGAGAATGACTTTGCCGGTGCCCGTTGCGCTTGCGTCGCCGAGCGTGAGCGTCTTGCCGTCGGTAACCTTCGTGTCGCCGATGAAGTTTTCGCTGTTTTTCGCCAACGTGATATTTCCGTCCACGGTCAATGCGACGGTGTCGGCGACGGAGCCGGTGACGGAGCCGTTGAAGGTGCCGTTGAAGGTCATGTTCAGCGCGCTGTCGGTGCCGAGCGTAACATTGCCGGAACCAACGGCGTTTTCATTTTCGAGCGTCAGCGTCTTAGCATCGGCAACCGTCGCTTCGCCGGAGAATTCCGAAGAATTTTGGTTAAGCGTGATGTCGCCGTTGAGGTTCAACGCGCCTTCGCCCGCGATCGATCCGGCAAACGTACCGTCGAAGTCGAAGTTCGCCGCGCCGGTTTCACCGGCGATCGTGAGCTTGCCGCTGCCGGTTGCGCCGGCGTCTTCGAGCGTGAGCGTCTTGCCGTCGGTAACCGTCGTGTCGCCGGTGAAACCGGCGTTGGCTTGGCTGAGCGTGACATCGCCGCCGATGTTCATCGCGCCTTCCCCTGCGAGCGTGCCGGCAAATGCGCCGTCAAAGTTCAGGTTAAGCGTGCTGCCTTCGGCGAGATTCGCGGTGCCGGCGGTGCCGATCGCTTCCGCGTTTCCGAGCGTGAGCGTGCCGGCATTGTTCGTGACGCCGGTGAAACCGGCGTTGGCTTGGTCGAGCGTAACATTGCCGGTTTCGCCGACGTTCAGTGACCCGCCGCCTTCGATCGTGTTGGCAAAAGTTCCGTCGAAGTTCAAATTCAACGCGCTGTCCGCGCCGCCGAACACGACCTTGCCGGTGCCGAGCGCGTTCGCGTCGCCAAGCGTAAGCGTCTTGGTGTCGGCAACCGTCGTGTCGCCGGAGAATGCCTCGGATGCGTTTTCGAGCGTAA
>JAVBUU010000034.1:0-7529 GCA_031555005.1 Opitutales bacterium
CGCGGCCTTCGCCGTAGCTGCTGTTGGCCTTGTCGTTCATCACGAAAATCTGGCCGGTCATGTCGTAAAGATACGGCGTCGTCGTCCACCGGTTGAAGATGTAGGTCTTCGGCGGAAGCGGCTCTTCCTGGACGCCGCCGGTCCACGTTTCGAGCACCGCGTATTGCGAGCCTTTGACCTCGGTGAAGCGGAACGTCGAGAGCACGCCCATTGCGATAAGCAGCA
Source organism: Opitutales bacterium (assembly GCA_031555005.1). Lineage (GTDB taxonomy): Bacteria > Verrucomicrobiota > Verrucomicrobiia > Opitutales > UBA953 > CALNBE01. The sequence goes on from JAVBUU010000034.1 coordinate 226, forward strand.
GAAGGAAGCCGAGAACAAAGAAGAGGTTTATGTTTTTCATGAGAAATGTCTGAGACGGTTGGACTTTGATGTTTATTTTTTCCTTAAAAGGGGTGTGGACGGCGGCTGTCATTTTTTGTCGGAGTCGATGTCGATCACGTCGTCGCCGTTAAGCCGGCGTCCTTTTTTGCCGGCCGAATCGTCCGTTTTTTTCCGCGTGAGAAACGCGCCGGCAAAGCAAAGTCCGGCAAGCAGAAGAATCACGATCAAGCCGGTGCGCGTTTCAAGAATCCGCCCGTGCGATTCCGCCGCGAGAAAAACGAGCCATGCCAAAACGAGCACGATAAAAACAAGAACAACGTGTTGCGCTTTCATTGTTAAAAACAGGAATCCGTAAGAAAGAAAATGTTTCGCCGGCGCAATCCTTATGCGAACGCCCGGCGCGCCCTGAAATCACAAAGGAAACATCGCCCGCGCCAGCAAACGGAATTTGTCGAATTTTTTAATCTTCGGGCGCGCCTTCACGGTGTCGTAATTTTGCTCGCGGATTTTTTGCAAAATCGCCGTGCCGCCGAGCCACGTCACGCGGATTTCCTGGCTCAACGGAAACGATAACGTCGCCGGCAATTTTTTCCCGGCATCAAAAATGCTCTGCGCGCGTTCGACGTTAAATTTTATGCACTCGCGCAACGCCGGTGACGCTTCGCCGGCACCGATGCTTTCGACCGGCACGCCGAATTTTTCCAAATCCTCCTCCGGCAAATAAACGCGTTTGTCTTTCTTCCAATCGACGGCGACGTCTTGCCAAAAATTCGCGAGTTGAAGCGCCGTGCAAATCGCGTCCGACCGCTCGAAGCGTTCCGCGTCGTTGTATCCGTGAAGCAACAACACGAGCCGTCCGACCGGATTTGCGCTGCGCCGGCAATAATCGAGCACCTCGTCGAAATTCGCGTAACGCCGCTTCGTGACGTCCTGCGCGAACGCCGAAGTGAGATCGAGGCACAGTTGCGGCGGAATTTCGAAGCGCCGGAGCGTGTCGCCGAGCGCGAGAAAAACATTCTCCGTTTCGCCGGCGAGCGGCTTACCGGCATACGCCGCGAGACACTGTTCGTCCATCTGCCGGAGCGCCGCGAGACGCGCCGGAATATCCTGCGCGTCCGGCAATCCGTAACCCTCATCGGCGATGTCGTCGGCGGTGCGCGCAAACGAGTAAATCGCGGAAACGTGCGGACGCAACCGCGCCGGAATCAGCCGCGCCACGGGGAAATTTTCGTAGTGCGTCTTCGCGAGGTGTTCGCAGTAAGCATAGGATTCGGCAAGCGTCATGGGGGAAATTTTTCCAAACAACAAAACGGGAAATCACAAACAAACTCCAACAACAAATAACAAATCTCAAAAAAGCGCGTCCGGTGCCGTCTGCTTCGCTACTTCAGCCAATCCGCCAAATCCGTGTCGCGCGCAATAACGCGACCGCCGCGATATTCCGGCGCGAGCAACCCGGAAAATTCTTTTTCGCAAAAACGCCGGCAATGCAACAGCACCTTGGCGCGTTGCCCCGGCGCGCGCACGAGACGCCCGAGCGCTTGATTTACCTTGCGCATCGCCGGCACCAAGTAAACGCGCCGGAACGCATCGTCCGCGCCTCGCCTCTCAAACAAAGCGATGCGCGCCGCCTGCGCCGCGTTCACTTCCGGCAACGCCGGACTCACGACCATCGCGCGGCTCACGCGACCGCCGAGCAAATCAATCCCTTCCGCCAGCCCGCCGCCGAGCACGAGGAAAATCGCGTGCGCCGAAAACAACGCCTCCTCGATAAACGCCGCGTTTTCCGCCGGCTGCGCGCCGGCCGGCTGCACCGCGACGAAAAAGCCGGAATCAAGCGCCTTTACGTATTCGCGCACCGCTTCGGCATAACGATACGAAGGGAAAAAAACGACCGCCGGCACCGCGTCGCCGGCGATTTCCAAAACGGTTTCGGCAGTCAGCCGAAAATATTGCTCGCGCGACTTCATCCGCGTATCGACGCGCCGGTCAACAGCAACGTCATACGCGCCCTCGCGCCAGCCGGCGTCGCATTCGAACCACCGGAATTTCGCATTCGCCAAATCGCACGACTCCAAAAAATCTCCCGCCGGCGCAAGCGTCGCCGACATCAGCAACGCGCGCCCGAAGCCGCGCACCGTTTCACCGATTTCGCCGGCGGCGCACAAACATTCGGCGACAAAAACCGATTTGCGCGGCGACCAAAAAAGGAACTCCACGGACTCGTGTTCGAGCGCGCGCGCCAAGTAAATCGGCGCAAAAAGAACTTCCAACACCGGCTCCGAAAGCTCCAAATAAAACGGCGGATTTTCCGCAAAAAGCCGCTCAATCTCAGCGCACAAATCGCGCAACAAATATGCGTCCGATTCCGAAAGTTCTTTCCCTGCCGGTAACTCGTCCAGGAAATCCGCCCACGCCTCCTGATGCCGGAGCCAATCGCGCGACGCACCGGCATTCGCCAACGCAAACAACGCCTCGCGCGCTTCGCCGGCCGATACCTCGACCGAACGCGCGCCGGCGGCGCGCGCCGGCAAATTATGCGCCTCATCGACAACAAGCATTTCCTCGCCGGAATCGCGCCCCGGCAGCGCCTCAAAAAATCCGGCGTGGCGCGGCGAAAAAACGTAATTGTAATCGCACAAAACGAACTCCGCGAGCGGCAGCAGCGCGCGCGTAATCTCCCACGGCGGCACGCCGGCGGACGCGCCGAGTCGCTTAATTTCTTCGAGCGACGTTTTTCCTTCGTTAAAAATTCTTTCCGTATCCAAATTATGAATACGCCAATTTTGTTGCCAAATTTCCGGATCGTCCGGAATGCCGGCAACAAAATGCGCGTCGCGCGAATGCAGCGTAAACACACGCAACGCGCCCGGCTCCGTCAAACGCTCCAACTCGCGCAAAACCTGAATTCTGCCGGAATTTTTCCCGGTGACGTAAACGATGCGCGAGACTTCGCCGTCGCGCAACCGGCGCAGCGCGCAATCAAGCGCAAGCGCGGTTTTCCCGTAACCGGTCGGCGCTTCGAGAAAAACAACCGGCTCGTGAACCGCGCGAAGTTCGGCGCGCGACTGCTCCCATTCGTGTCGGAAATTTTCGCCGGCGATATTTGCCGAATACGGTTCGTGAATTTTTAAATGCCCGAGTCGAACCCGGCTCCGAAGGCGCGATTCGCCGAAATTCGCGAGCAGCTTGTCGGTCGGCGCGAGCCAAAATTCAGGCGATTCGCGCAACGGAATTTCCTGAATGACGCCGGAAGCCGGTTCGACCAAAACCAATTTTCCCGAAATCGTCTTGCCGGCGTTTTCCTCCGCTTGCGCGAGCGCGGCGCAATAAACCGCGAGTTGCGAAAAAAAAGCGCGCCGCGTCTCGCGCCAATACGCTTCCGGTTGCGGCAGTTTTTCGGAAACGGTTTTTATTTCGCACACCTCGACCGCGTTGCCGGATTTGCGAAGCCGGTCGATGCGCCCTGTAATTTCGAAAGTCCAATTATTTTGTATCCGGAAAAACCTTACGCCGACTTCAAATTCCACCGCATCGTCGCCGGCGACGTTACCGGCGCGGCGCTCAATTTCCCTTTCGCGAAGCGTCGCATGCCAATCCCGTCCGACCTCCGCGCGCCAAAACCCGCCGCCGGAATATGCGCCGACCGGTTCGCCGAATGCGGCAAATTCGCCGGCGGAAATTTCGATTCGCCGTTGCCCCGGGACAAAACGCATCGATGCCGGCAGCTTACGAACCGGCAACTCCGGTCTTCATTTTCTCCGCCAAATAAACGGCCTTGATGCGCTCGAAATCCGATTCGCGTTCGCCGCTCAACAGACAGTAATCGTAATCGCGCCAGCATTGCATTTCCGTTTCGGCGACGCGCATCCGCCGCTCGACCTCATCATGCCGGTCCGTACCGCGACCGGCAAGCCGCGCGCGCAGTTCGTCGCGACTCGGCGGCATCAGAAAAACGCTCACGAGCGAACGCGCCAAACGCGCGTCTTTTTTTGCGGCCTCGCGCACGATTCCGGCACCTTGCACGTCAAGGTTCAGCAGCAAATCAAATCCTTTTTCCAAATGCGCGAAAACGTCGTCTTTGCGCGTTCCGTAGCGGTTTTGGTGCACGACGGCATGTTCGAGAAATTCGCCGGCGGCGATTTTTTCCTCAAAAATTTCTTTGTCGAAAAACCGGTAATCGACGCCATCGCGCTCATTGCCGCGCGGTGCGCGCGTCGTGCAGGTGATGACGCGCCGAATTTTTTCCGGAAACGCCGCCGTCATGCGGTCGCAAAGCGTCGTTTTCCCGCTGCCGGCCGGACCGGAAACAAGCATCAGCAACGGACGCGGGGAGAAGGCTTCGCCGGGAAACGGGGCGTTCATGCGACGGACGCCGGCACAAGAAATCCGGCAACGAGGTTAGCGAATCCGACGAGCAAAATGCCGGCGCCGGCGACGGCGAAGCGCGATTTTTTTTCCAAAATCCATTCGCTCCAATTACGAAAAACATACGGCGACGCGCCCCACCAAATGCCGAAAATCACGAAAACGTAGGCGGTGCCGGCAAGCACGATGCTGTGCGGCGTTTTCATAAATCCGATGTCGAGCAGCACGCGCGACGCGAGCAACAGCAATATCGCCAGGCCGCGCACCGGAAGCAAATCGTTCAAAAATTTAAACGCGAGCAACGCCGTGACGCCGAACACGCCGAGCAGCAACCCGCGCGGAAATCCGGCAAGATCCGATTCGCCGAGATTCAGCACGATCCACAAAAACCACGCCGCTCCGCCGCCGAAAAAAATTATCGCCGCCGGCAACGAACGCGGGAACGCGCGCAATGCGCCGTGCGCCGGTTTCACGCCGGAAGCGATTGCGAGTCCGAGCACGGCGAGCAACGCGCCGGTGAGATAATATGCGGTTTCAAGCGTCATGCGAAAAACAAAGCGGCACAATGCGACCGGCAAAAACACGAGACAAGGCGGAATTGCCGGCGGCGGCAATGTTGCCGGAATTACCGTTTTCCGGCGTCGCCCTTGGCGCGCTCGGCGAGCATGATCTCGGCCATTGCCTTGACGCGCGCCGGCATTTGCTTCGCGAGATTTTTCTTCTCTGAAACATCCGCTCCGAGGTCGTAAAGTTCCGCGCTCGAAAGATTATCAAGACTCAGTTTGTTCGGAAAAATACACTTCCAATTGCCTTCGCGCAACGCGAGCCGCCCGCCTTCTTCGATGAGCGTCGCGCGGCCTTTTTTGCTTTGTCCGAGCAGTGCCGGCAGCACGTTTTGCGAGTCCGGCGCGTCGTGTTTGTCGTAATCGACGCCGGTGAGCGCGGCGAACGACGCGAGCAAATCAAACTGTCCGACAAGTGCGTCGCTCGTGCCGGGTTTTACTTTTTCCGGCCAGCGCACGACAAAAGGCATGCGCGTGCCGCCTTCGTAAACGATGTATTTGCCGCCGCGAAATTCGCCGGCGGGCTTGTGCGCGCCGAGTTTTTCGCGAGAGCCGTCCTCATAGCCGTCGTCCACGACCGGGCCGTTGTCGCTGCTGAAAATCACAAGGGTATTTTCGTCGAGGCCGCGTTCTTTGATTTTTTTAAAAATCTCGCCGACGCACCAATCGAATTGGGCAATCACGTCGCCGCGCGTGCCGAGCTCGCTCTTGCCGGCAAACGCGGGATTCGCGACGCGCGGAACGTGAATGTCGTTCGTCGCGAAAAATAAAAAGAACGGTTTTTCGGCACCGGCATGTTTGTCGATAAATTCGCCGGCTTTTTTGACATAAGTTTGCGCCATGTCGTCATCCGTCCAAAGCGCGGCTTTCCCGCCGGTCATGTACCCGATGCGCGGAATGCCGTCCAAAATCGTGTCGATGTGCTGGTGGTCTTGCGGCTGCTGCGTAATCGGCACGTCGGAAAAAAATTTGTGTTCGGGTTTGTTGATGACGTTGCCGCCGCGATGCCCGGCGCCGCAGGAACACCGGTTAAGATTTTTTTCGCCGGGGAATGCATTGCGATAACTGACTTTTATCGGATCCGCCGGATCAAGTCCGACGACCGCGCGCCCTTCGATATAAACGCACGGCACGCGATCCGCCGTCGCCGCCATGATGAACGAATAATCGAATCCGACGTCGAGCGGCGTGACGTTAATCGGTTTATTCCAATCAATCGGCGCGCGTCCGTCGCCGAGCCCCAAATGCCATTTGCCGACGATGCCGGTGGTGTAACCGGCTTTTTTCAAAACCGCCGGCAACGTCTCACGACCGGGTTGAATAATCATCGCCGCGTCGCCCGGCAAAACCCCGGTGCCTTTTTTCCGCCACGGATATTCGCCGGTAAGCAACGAATAACGCGACGGCGTGCAAGTCGCCGCGGCCGCATGCGCGTCGGTAAACCGCAGACCCTCGCCGGCCATTTTGTCGATATTCGGCGTCTTGACCCGCTTCGCGCCGTTGCAACTCACGTCCCCGTAGCCGAGATCGTCGGCGTAAAGCAAAACGATGTTGGGCTTTGCGGGTTTGATTCCGGCAGCGGATTCGCCGAAACAATAACCGGTGCCGAGCGCGGCGAACGACAAAACGGAGAGCGCGGAGATTGAGCTGCTTTTCATCATGCGATTACGGGAAGGATGCAAAACCGGGGTGTTTTGTGCGAATCAAAATTTCGCCGACTCTTAAAACCAAGCCCGCCCGCCAAAACGCCTTCGTCGCTTAAGTTGACGGAGTACTTCAAATATAGCATTTTCAAATAACATTGAGAGATTCTTAAAACGATCCAATTTTTAACAGGAGATCGTGGAGGTCGCAGAGGAGATTCCTCCGCGCTGTCCGCGACCTCCCGGTCATTTTTTTAATATCCACAAGCCGCGCAATGTCTTTGTGAAACGCCATAATACAACCCGAGCTGAAGACGCGTGTCGTTGCGGGTGTATTGCCTCCGGAGGAGGCGAACCTGAATAACCGGCGGTGAAGCCGGCGGATCGTCCGCCCCCTCAACGGGCAGCCCCGGAGGGGCTGCCCGCACCGGAAACCTCTCGGGATTGCCGGCCGGTTTCACCGGCGGTTATTCACGTGCGCCGCCGGCGGCTGCGTGTGCGTTTGCCCTGAGGGGCCCCGCGTCTTGCGTGTGCGGCCCCGAGGCAAAATTTCCCGCGATATCCCGTAAAAACGAAGCAGCCCGTTTCCTTTATGGGAAACGGGCTGCGATAACCCGGCGACGACCTACTCTCACGCAACAGCGGGGTTGCACTACCATTGGCGGCTGCGGGCTTAACGATCGTGTTCGGGATGGGAACGTGTGTTGCC
>JAVBUU010000016.1:0-11115 GCA_031555005.1 Opitutales bacterium
GCGGCGACGCTGCGCGATATGATCGCGGCGATTGAGGCGACGACGAAAAACGCGCGCCGGTTCGAGCGCGGCGAATTGCTGCCGGCACTCGATCACAAGGACGCGATTCGCGAATTGCAGCACGCGCTCGGCATGGCGGACGCGCCGCGCACGATGGAGTGTTTTGATATTTCGCACATTTCCGGCACGTTCGTCGTCGCAAGTCTCGTGCATTTTGCGGACGGCGCGCCGGACAAGAAAAATTACCGCCGGTTTCGCATCCGGAGTTTTACCGGCAACGACGATTTTCGCGCCATGGAAGAAGTCGTCGGGCGGCGTTACCGGCGTTTAATCGAGGAAAACCGCGAACTCCCGCGCCTCATCGTAATCGACGGCGGACTCGGCCAAGTGCACGCCGCGATGAAGGCGTTTACCGCGCTCGGCGTCGAACCGCCGGCATTGGTCGGGCTGGCGAAGCGCGACGAACACATCATTTTTCCGGACGAACGCGAACCGCTCGTTTTGCCGAAACACAGCATCGCGTTGCGGCTGGTGCAGCGTTTGCGCGACGAGGCGCACCGGTTCGCCAATTCCTACAACGCGGAATTGCGAAGCAAAAAACTGCGCGAATCGGTTTTGGCGGACTGCCCCGGTCTCGGCGAAAAACGCAGCGCGGCGGTGTTGGCGCATTTCAAATCGCTCGCGCGTTTGAAAAAAGCGACGCCTGCGGAAATCGCCGAAGTCCCCGGCATCGGCGGGCAATTCGCCGAAGCGGTGTTCGCTTTTTTAAAAACGATTTAGACGGCTTGCCGGCGGGTCGGACGATTCGAATTTGACGCGGAGATTTCACGAATTCGGGCGCGGTCTCGCGGAAACGAACCCTCTAAGCCGTAACGATTCGATTGAAATCGACAACGGGTATACAATCGCGGCGGCTGACGCAGCGCAGCCATTCTTGTCTGCGGGTTCGGATTTGCTTCGCAAATCCGGCGCCGGCGATTTCGGGAACCACCGGAAGGTGCGCGCAAAACGGGCGGTTAAAAACCGCCCGAACCCGCAGACAAGAATGTCTGCGCTACGTTTGCCGGAAATTTGGACCGCATCGTTACGGCTACGAATTTCCGGTCGGCGCAATTTTTTTAATTTCCCCGAGAGATTTTCAAAGAACTCCCGAATACGTAATTACTGACCCATGAAAAAATCCCCCCTAAGCATCACTAAACTCGCCGCTTCGGCTGCTGTTGCCGGCGCGCTTTGCCTGATAATTTCACCGGCAAACGCACAAACCGGCACCGCCGGCGTCGCCTCGGCGGAAGAGGTTTCCCGCATCCGGAACGAAATTCGCCAACGCGACGCCCAACTCGGCATTCGGCGTTCTTACGACGAAGTCACACGCGAAGCAATGGCGATCGCCGACAAACAACAGCCCTCGGCCCAGGCTCCCGCAGCCGCGCCGGCACCGGCGACACCCTACCGATCCGACTACAACTATGAAAGCCCCGCGTCGCGAACCTCCGGAACAGGTTACGCCAATTACCAATATGCGGATGATTTCGAAACGGACGACATTGGAACAGAAAAAACAAGATTCGGGGTCTTTGTCGGGCCCTCGGTATTTTATTTTGCACCCGGTAATGAAAATTGGGATTCGGACAGTATGTTTGGTGCTTCCGGCGGATTCAGCGCAACCTTCGGTGGCCATCATTATTTTTCAATTGAAACAGGATTTTACGGGACAGATGACTATAGTGCTAAAAACATCAGTGACAAAATAGAGGTCGCTGCCATTCCGACCTGCATCACCTACAATTACATTTTCAATTTAACTCCTTCAAAATCGCTCAGGCTTCGTCTTGGGCCGACAATAGGGCTTACATATTTCAAGGCAGAATCAACGAACACATACTATGTGCCATACTACGGATCATACGAAACAAAATATTCCGATTCGGCGACATCCCTTGGCGCCGGTGCGGTTATTGGGTTAAGATGGGAAATCGGAGGCGAAAAACAAAATTCTCCGAAGTGGTTTTTTGAAATCAGTGAACGTGTTATGGTTTCCAGTGAACTGAAATTTGATATCGGAAGCACAGAATACAAGTCCGACACGGTCATTTTAGGACAAACCACCGTTGCGGTCGGTGTAACCTTTTGAGGGGTAGGTAACGAAAGTCAGAACGAACAAAGATGCCGGGGGGTGATCCCCCGGCATCGTCAAAATCGCCCGAAAAAACGCGGGCGATTTTTTATTATCCGCGTTTCATTTTATATAGTGTTTTTGAACAACATTGAGAGGTTGGCAAAACGATTCAATGAGGCCGCAATCGTCGGGATATAATGTCGCAACGGTAAAACACCGATCGCCAAATCTAAGCGAAAATTCAACTTCGTCGGAATAATCCCGACTTTTAAATACTCCTTTTGTAACGACTTCCCAGCGCGTTTCCTTCGACATTTGTTAAAACGTCACAAGTCGTTGCCGGGGCTCGCGTTGTAAATCTAATTTTGCTCAAATTTCAGACAGAGCCTCAATTTTTAACAGGAGACCGTGGAGGTCGCAGAGGAGATTCCTCCACGCTCTCCGCGACCTCCTGTTCATGTGTTTTTAAAGGCGACAAACCTCGCAATATCTTTGTTAAACGCTATAACCGCCCGCAACGCCGCGGACAAAAAAGTTGGAGGGCTTACTCCCGCGAGCCCGGGGATTTTCCGGATTCGGGAGCGGGTTCGCGGAAGCGAGCCCCTCCAAAATCAAAGTACTCCGGAATGAAGCAATTTCAATGCGAACGGTTATAACATTAAGGCGCCGGCGTCCGCCGAAGCCGTCCCGAATTCGGGATATTTCCGGTTTTCGCGTTCCGCATTGACACGGGCGGCATCTCCGGATTTCCCCGTCCGTCTTTCAAATTATTCCTATGGCTTCCGATTGCACCGGCACACCCGGTTATGTCACCGTCAAACACGTCACCGCAGACCCGAGTTCGCTCGGCGTTTTCGGACTCGCGATGATCACGCTCGTCGCCTCTACCGAGAAACTCGGCTGGACTGACGGCAGCACGTTTGTGTTGCCGTGGGCGATCTTCCTCGGCGCGACCGCGCAAATGATAGCGAGCATTATCGACTTTAAGAAAAACAATATTTTCGGCGCGACGGCGTTCGGCGCTTACGGCCTTTTTTGGTATTCGATGGCGTTTGTCTGGATCGCAAAATCCGGTTACTTCGGCAGCGTTGACGTCAAACAACTCGGCGTCGCCTTCGTCGGCTATTTGCTTTTTTCGCTCTACATGACGGTCGCGGCCGCCGGCACGACGAAAGTGCTTTTCGCGATTTTGGCACTTATCGATGTGCTGTTCGCAAGCCTGGCGTTATCGTCGTTCGGCATTTGCGCGCACGCGGCGCACCTCGTCGCCGGCTGGTCGGAGTTGGCGATCTCGCTGCTCGGATTTTACGCCGCCGCCGGCGCGCAGTTGAACAATCAGTTCGGACGGAAAATGCTTCCGCAGGGAAATGCAATTTTGAGTTTTCCCGCAAAATCCTGATCCCGTAATTGAAAAACAATTACATTTAAAAAAAACGCACCGCTTCCTGCGGTGCGTTTTTTTGCGAAAAAAATTTTCCCGCCGGGCGAACGGAACGCCGGCGTTAATTCGATTTTTTAAACCGAATGATCGCCGGGGATGTTGACGCCGCTCCAAGCTTTGACGGAAGTCCACGGTTCGTCCGGCGCCGACCAAAATTCGTCGTCCGCCGGCAAGCCGAGCACGAGGAACATCGGCGAACACAGGTAATTGCTGCCGGTGGTGACATACGGGTCGGCGACCGCCGGTTGGTGTCCGGCAAAGCCGAGTTGCAACCAGCCGTCTTTGTCAAAGGTGCCGGCAGCACCGAGTTGGCGTTGCAAAACTTTCGTGAGCGCGCAGCGCACTTGCGCCGGCGAAACATTTTTGGGCAGGCGTTTTTGCAGGGCGATTTGCGTGAGCACTTGCAGCGCGCCGCACCGGTAACCGCTCGAACGACCGATGATCGGATAGGTGCCTTCCGGCGAAATGAAACGCTCCAATACTGCGGCGTAGCGCCGGGCGCGTTTTACGACAGGGGCGCGGTATTTTTTCCACTCGGCGTCTTTGGCGAAAACTTCCGTAGTATCGAGCAACATCGGCTGAATCGAATAGCTGTTGTAATAATCCCAGTGGAAGGGGTTGCCGTCGCCGTAAACGCCGTCGCCCTTATACCATTTTTCGTGGCGTTCGAGAGCGTTGGAGACGCGCTTGCGGTCAATGTCTTCGCCGATGGCGTGCATGAAGGCTTCGACTTCGGCGGCGAACATTTGCCAGTTGTTTTCGAAGGGCGCGATTTTGCGCGCGAGGTTCATCGACGCGATGAAGTTTTTCTTCACGCGCGCGTCGAGCGGCTCCCAGAGTGTCTTGCGGGCGCGCAAAAGGCCTTGGCAAATGAAGGCGGCTTCGACGAGCGGCTGCGACGGCGTTTTGAAATTCATGTAGTCCGGCGACTCCGGATCGCTCATCGCGTCGAGGCTTTTGTGGACGAGCTCGATGATGTCGGCCGGTTTGTCGGTCTCGATCCACGCCGTGATGCCGCACATGAGGCGGCAAATGGCTTCGGTGTGCGTGAAGCGCATGCGGTCGCGGCGGTCTTTGGCGGCGTCGCGTCCCGGGGCTTCATACATTTCGAAGGGCATGTTTTTCTTGAGCGTGCGCGCGGCGAGATTTTCCAAGACCGGCGCGGCAACTTTGCGCGCCATGGCAACCCAGTATTCGCGAGCCTTGGCTCCGCCGGCGATTTCCGGCACGGCAGGGATGTTTGCCGGCGGCATTGCCGGCGCGCTTTGCGCCCGGGAAATGAGCGGCGAGGCGGCCAAGCCGGCGAGCGCGGTGCCGGTTGTTTTAAAAAAATTACGTCGTGAGTTTGTCATAAAGGGAAAACTTTTTTTGAAAAAATTATCTTATCGAGTGATCGCCGGGAATATCGACGCCGCTCCAGGCTTTGACGGAAGTCCAGGGTTCATCCGGCGCGGACCAGAATTCGTCCTCCGCCGGCAAGCCGAGTGCGAGCAGGCCGTTGGCGCAGATGTAAACGCTGCCGGTGGAAACATAATAATCGGCGAGCCGTTTCTGCGCGCCGCAGAATCCGAGCCGCAGCCAGCCTTTTTCGTCAAAAGTGCCGGGTGCTTCCATTTGCCGGCGAATCATCGTCGTCATCGCGCAACGCACTTGCGCCGGCGAAACGCCCTTCGGGAGGTTTTTCAAGAGCGCGATTTGCGAAAGCGGTTGATATGCGCCGAAGCGGTAAGTGAGCGAGCGTCCCATCGGCGGATAAGTGCCCTCCGGCGAAATGAACCGTTCCAAAATCGCGGCATAACGCTGCGCGCGCGCCGGCACCGGTTTCAAAAGCTCTTTCCACTCCTCGTCGTCTTTAAACTGCGCATGGCACTCGACGAGCATCGGCTGAATCACAAAACCGTTGTAATAATCCCAGTGGAAATTCGGGCCGTCGCCGTAAACGCCGTCGCCTTTATACCATTCGGCGTGTTTTTTAAGCGCGAGCTCGACGCGCGAACGTTCGACCGGTTCGCCGATCATTTTCATGAACGCTTCGATTGTGGCCGCAAACATCAGCCAATTGCTTATGTTCGCCTTAATTTTCCGCGTGGCTTTGAGCGCGGTGACGACGTTCTTCTTCACACGCTCATCAAGCGGCTCCCAGAGCGTTTTCGGTGCCCGCAAGAACGCCATCGCAACATAGGACGCGTCGACAAGCGGCTGATTGTAAGGCTTGCCGGTGAAATTCATGAAATCCGGCGATTTCGGATCCGTCGCGGCGTCAATTGCGGCATGCGCGAGTTTGACGAATTTTTCGGGCTTGTCGGTTTCGAGCCACGGCGCAATCCCGCTGAGCAGTCGTCCGAACGCCTCGAGGTGAGTAAACGGCAAACGCGATTTCGGATTATGCGCTTCGCAGGGCATGTTTTTTTTCAGCGTGCGCGCGGCCAGATTTTCAAGCACCGGTGTCGAAATTTTTTCCGCGAGCGCGATCCAATACGCACGCGCTTTTGCGCCGCCGGCGATTTCGGCCGGCAGCGAAAACGCAGGGGGAGCCGCACCGGCTGCGCCGGCTTGCGCACGCATCACGGACGGCGCGACGGCCATGCCGGCTATCGCGGCGCCGGCGGTTTTAAGGAAATTGCGACGAGAGTTAACACTGTTGTTCATCATTGAATTACTCCAAGGGGGTTCGGAATGCGAAATGCGTGCCGGCACTCGGCGGAGCACGCTTACTCACGTTGAAATAATGCAATCCGCACCGCTGCGCGCAAGGGAATGTCGCCCCGCGGTTAACGGTTCACCGTCCACGAATGCCGGCGAAAACCGGTGCGCTTTCTTTCGCCGGCGCACCGGCGTCAAACGCGTTTTTTCAAGGTCGCGCACGCCGCGCGCGCGGTAAACAGCTTCGGCAAACGTGCGGCAAAAAACATCGCGAGCTTATTTGCGAACCCGCAAACGACAATCGTCTTACCGCGCGCCATTGCCCGAAAAGTCTCGCGAACGACCTGTTCCGGCGTCTGCACAACCCCCGAGAGCGCATTGCCGCCGGCACCGGCGACGTCGAAAAACTTTGTCCGTGTCGTGCCGGGACACACCGCCAACGCGCGAATCCCGTGCCGGCGGGCTTCCACATCAAGCGCCACGCTCCAATGCAGCAAAAACGCCTTCGTCCCCCCGTAAACCGCCATCACCGGCGTCGGCTGAAACGCGGAAATCGAGGCAATGTTCACAATCTGCCCGCCGCGCTTCAACAACAGCGGCCACAATAATCCGGCAAGCCTCACCGGCGCGGCAACATTCACGTCGATCATCTCGCAAGCGCGCCCGACCGACGGCGCCGGAAACTCGCCCATCGTCCCGAATCCGCTGTTGTTTATCAGCAAAACAGGCCCCGGCGGCGACTCGGCGGCGATCTCGAAAATCGTTTTTACGGCGTCGGCCAAAGATGTCGAATTCGCAACATCGCACGGGATATGATGATGCCCCGGCAACGCCGGAAAACCCTCCGGTTTCTTGCGCGAGAGGTTGCAAATCCGCGAAGATTCGCCTACTGTAACAATCGTTTTGAGGAATTCGTATCCGATACCCGACGACCCCCCGGTAATTACAACGAGTGCGAAGCGTTTCAGCGCGGTAACGCATTTTTTGTCCCGAAGGACGCCGGCATCGGCGAGCGAGTGAACCATCCCTCCTAACAACCCAAAAAATAAAAAAACACAACATGAACAAAGACTCCATCCGCATCACAGGACTCAATCTGGAACTCACCGAAGCGCTCAAGAGCAGCGTCAACGAAAAGATGGCAAAACTCTTTAAGCACAATGACCGAATAATCAGACTGAATGTGGATCTCGAATACCAGCCGTCCCGCAAGCACCAAGGCGAATTTATCGCAAAAGGGCACATTGAACTGCGCGGCCCGGACATCGTTGTAAGCGTGGAGTCCGATGATCTTTACAAGGCAATCGACACGCTCGAAGAAAAACTCACGCGCCAAATCCGCCGCAAGCACCGCCTCGAAAAAGAAAAACGCAACCACCCGCACGACATCGAACTCGAAGCGAGCCTGCCGAAAACGGAAATCGCGTAATTTGTAATTGGAAAATAATTACAAAATCTCCTCAAAACAAGAACCGGCCCCGGCAACGGCGCCGGTTTTTTATTTCTAATTTCCCGTTTCCTATTTTTTATTCCCGCCGATGCACATTTATTTTCTCGGCATTTGCGGCACCGCCATGGGCAACGCCGCCCTGCTCATGCGCTCGCTCGGCCATACGGTCAGCGGCTCCGACACCGGCGTTTATCCGCCGATGTCCGACGCGCTGCGCGACGCCGGCATCACGATTCTCGAAGGTTGGAATCCGGAGCGGCTTGAAAAACTCGCGCCGGATTTCGTGGTCATCGGCAACGTCGCATCGCGCGGAAATCCCGAAGTCGAATTTCTCCTCGAAACGCGCGCCCTGCCCTACGTCTCGCTGCCGGAAATGCTCCGCACGCACCTGCTGAATAGCCGGCGCAACATCGTCGTCTCCGGCACGCACGGCAAAACCACGACCACCGGCATCGCCGCAAAACTGCTCGAAACCGCCGGCGCAAACCCCGGTTGGCTCATCGGCGGCATCCCGCGCGATTTGCCCGCCGGCACCGCGCCCGGCATCGCCGGCGGTCCGTTCATCATCGAAGGCGACGAATATGACACGGCATTTTTCGACAAGCGGAGCAAGTTCATCCAATACCTGCCGGAAATTCTTTTGATCAATAACATCGAATTTGATCACGCCGACATTTTCCGCGATTTGCCGGACGTTCTCCGCACGTTCTCGCACGTCACGCGCGTCGTGCCGCGCAACGGCGCGATTGTCGCCAACGGCGACGACGCCAACGTCGCCGAGGTTTTAAAAAACGTGACGTGGTGCAAAATCATCCGCGTCGGCACCGGCGAAAACAACGACGTGCGCATCGAGCAATTTTCCGAAAATGCCGCCGGCGCGACCTTCGCGCTCACTTGGAAAAATGCGCCGTGGACGACAATCCGTTGGACACTGCCCGGCATTTACAACGCGCGCAACGCCGCCATGGCCGCCGTCGGCACGGCGTTAATGCTTTTCCCGAAAAACCCGACCGCGCTCCGACTCGACGCGCTCGCCGGCTATCGCGGCGTCAAACGCCGACAGGAAATCCACATCGACACGCCGGCGCTCGTCGTGCTCGAAGACTTCGGCCACCACCCGACCGCCATCGCGCAAACGCTGGAATCGCTGCGCAACCGCTATCCCGGCCGGCGCGTCATCGCGGCGTTTGAACCGCGCAGCAACACCGCCGTACGCAGCATCCTGCAAAACGAATTTCAAGCCGCGCTCGCCGGTGCCGATTCCGCGCACATCGCGCCGGTGCATCGCGCCGGCAATTACCGCGACGACGAGCGCCTCAACGCCGGCGTCATCGCCGAGAATCTCCGCCGGCAAGGGCGCGACGCGCACGCCGTCGAAACGAATGAATCGCTTTTGGAAAATTTATTGAAAGAAACCGCCGGCGCGTCGCCGGAGAAACCCGCGCTCGTCGTCTTTTTTTCCAACGGCGCATTCGGCGGCATCATTCAAAAATTCGTCGCCGCCGAACGCTGACGGCGGCGAAAAACCTTACTTCAACGCCGCGCAAACCGCCGCGGCCAGCGCCGCCGGCGTCGGCTCTGCCGCCTGCGCCGAAAGCGGGATGCCGCACTCGCGCATCATGCTCGCCGTCGTCGCGCCGATGGCGACGGTTTTGGGCTGCCGCGCAGTTTTTGAAAGTTTCAATGTGCCGGCTTGCGCGACAAACGCTTCCACCGCCGACGGACTTGCAAAGACAATCGCGTCCGCGCCGGCGCGCCGGAATTCCGCCGTCGCGTCGAGTCCCGAAACGTCGTTTTCGCGCGTCTCGTAAACCGGCAGCGTATCGACGATGGCGCGCCCTTCGTCGGTCAAAATCGTCACGAGCGTATCGCGGTTTTTATTTCCGGTAACGACGAGAATTTTTTCGTTTTCGACATTATTTTCGGCAAGCAGCGCGCGCGCCAAATTTTCGCCTTCGGCCTTTTCCGGCACCAAATCGACCTGCAACCGCAAGGCTTCGATGCCCTTCGCCGTGCCGGCGCCGACGCACGCGATGCGTGCCATGCCGAGGCTGCGAATGTCGCGGAAGGTTTCGAAAAATTGCCGGAAAAATCCTTCGACGCCGTTCGGACTCGTAAAAACAATCCAGGCGTATTGGCCGATTTCTTCCAGCACGTCGCGTTTCGTTTCGGCGAGCGCGGCAAATTCGATGCTCAGCAACGGCAGTTCCAAAACCGACGCGCCGGCGGCTTCAAGCGCATTGCGAAGCGCGGCCGCCTGCCCTTCCGGGCGCGTGATGACGACGCGCTTTCCGGCGAGCGCCGGCGATTTTTTCAAATTCGACATATCCGGCATTGCACAAAAAATAACTGCGGATGACACGATATTTTTTTCGGCAAAGGGATTCGCGACGTTTCCGGCGAAACTAAATTTCGTAATAATCTTCGACAACCGGCTCCAACAACAACGCGACCGTTTCCTTTATCGCCAAAATCTGCGCGGCAACGCGCTGCGCGATCGGAGAGGCCGACGGCGTTTCAAAAGTCAACGACCGGTCGGTGTGCGCCCGGCGTAAAAAAAGTTGCTCCGGCCAATCGACAACCGCCGCGTCCGAAGCGTCGCCGGCGTGCGGACAAATCAACCCGCGCGTTGCCGGAAAACCGTCGATTTCGGCCGACGGCTCAATCGTCATCGCCGGTTCGACCGCGCGCAAAATCGCGTTGCCGAATTCCGGCAAAACCGAATCGCGCACTTCGTATAAATAAAAACCGGTCGCTTCGTAATCTTCGTGCAACGCCAACGCGCCGGCGCAACGCGGCAATGCGCGCGCAAGCCACGCCTTGTGCGCCCGCGTTTCCGGCGCGCGGTCGGCGCGGTAATCGCGATTGAGATCAATCCCGCCCGGGGCTTCGCGCGTGCCGCCGGCAAAGCCGCGCGGGTTGAGCATGGGCAAAAGATGCCACGCGATTTCGTCGGAAAACCACCGGCTTTGCAGCAATTTCAACAATGCGAGCGGTCCCGCCGGCTCGTCGCCGTGAATGCCGGCGGAAACGTAAATTTCGAGCTTCGGCGGTTTTTGCCGGAAGGCGGAAAAATTCTCCGCCGCGAGCAACGGAAATTTTTCGACCTCGCCGTATTGTTCGACGCGAAAACCGGCGGCATCGGCGGCAAGCACGAAGCGGCGCAAAAAATCGTCGGGTTCGAGACGAAAGCTCATACGCACCACTCAACCGGAAAAGAAAAATCCGGCAACATGCGTAATGAAATCGACGCGCCTCGAATGCACCGGCACCGAGACCGCAAACAAAGAATTGCGTTACTCCCGCAAACAATTTGAGTTGCAAAAAATCCTCAACGCCCGGCGGTTTGATTTTTGCCGGACAACTCCGCTCAAACACGAAAACATTCCGTTGTGTCCTCTCCTCGCCCCGACCCCGAAGCCGAAACGCCGGCAATGCCCGCGACGGACGTAAATGCCCTTC
>JAVBUU010000116.1:0-14779 GCA_031555005.1 Opitutales bacterium
GGCGCGATTGCGGCGACCGCCGCGACTGCCGGCGGCAAGCCCGGCGAGTATTTCGCGCCGCTGCGTTACGCGATTTCCGGCGTCGGCGGCGGCCCGCACCTGCACGACATCGTTCGCTTGCTCGGCAAAGAAAAAGTTTTGTCGCGCTGCCGGAAATTTGCCGGCGCGTAAAAAATGTAACCGAAAAATGAATACACTGTCTAAAAAGAAAATCGCGATTGTCGGCGCCGGCGCGATCGGCGCGAATTACGGCGTGTTGCTCGCGCGCGCCGGTCACGACGTGCATTTTCTTTTGCGAAGCGATTACGAGTCTGTTCGCGCAAACGGTTACCGGCTGAAATTGCCGGATGAGGAAATTATTCTAAATTCGGTAAATGCGCACAAGAGCACCGACACGATCGGGCCGTGCGACGTTGTGATTATCGCGCTGAAAACAACGGCAAACGCCGTTTTCTCGGAAGTGCTGCCGGCGCTGAACAATCCCGGGAAAACCGTTTTCGTCACACTGCAAAACGGTATGGGCAACGTCGAACGGCTCACGCCGCTTTTCGGCACGGAAAACGTAGTCGGCGGCGTCTGTTTTGTTTGCATCAACCGAACGGCGCACGGCGTTATCGAGAATTACATGCCCGGTTACGTGCACCTCGCCGAAGTCAACGGCCCGGCGACGGAGCGCACGCAGGCACTCGCCGAAATGTTTTCCGGGGCCGGTTGCGCGTGCAAGGCCGTCGATTCGCTCGACCGGATGCTCTGGTATAAATTGTGTTGGAACGTGCCGTTTAACGGCATTGCGATTTCGGCCGGCGGCATCACGACGGACAAAATCGTCGGAAACCCCACGTTGCGCGAACTTGCCGGCAAATTGATGCACGAGCTGAAACACGCGGCGGCCGAATACGGTGTGGCTATTGCCGAGAAGCATATCGAAAACCAATTCACGCGAACCGACGAAATGGGCGCGTATAAACCATCGAGTTTAATTGATTATTTGGAGGGCCGCCCCGTGGAAGTTGAATCCATTTGGGGCGAACCGCTCCGGCGCGGTAAAGCGCGCGGCGTCGCGATGCCGAATTTGCAGTGTCTTTACGAGACGTTGGCGCAGGTTGTAAAAAAGTAACCGGGATTTTCGCTTTGCGCTCGTCACCGGCATCGGCACGCTCGCCGGCAACTCCGATGAGTGTTTCCGCTGAAAATATTTTTGACGTTTCCCGGTTTGTCGCCGACGCCGTGCGCCGGCAGCCGGCATACACGCCCGGCGAACAGCCGCAGGGCGGCGGTTGGATTAAGCTGAATACGAACGAAAATCCGTTTCCGCCGAGCCCGCGTGTCATCGAAGCGATCCGTCGCGAACTTGGCGAAAACGGCGCGTCGCTCCGGCTCTATCCGTCGCCGGAGAGCAGCCCGTTGCGCGAGGCGGCGGCAAAGTTTCACGGCGTTTCGCCGGCGCAGGTTATCGCCGGCAACGGTTCCGACGATGTCTTGAATTTGTTGATACGCGCGTTTTCCGGCCCCGGGAAGCCGGCGGCAATGCTCGATCCGAGCTATTCGCTGTATCCGGTGCTTTCCGGATTGAACGCGGCGGAGATGATAAAAATCCAGGTAACGGCGGAGGGCGTTTTTGACGTCGATGCCGTCGCGGATTCCGGCGCGAATATTTTCTTTTTAACAAATCCGAACGCGCCGCTGGGCATCGCGTTTTCGCCGGAAAAAGTGCGTGATGTCTTAACGAAATTCGCCGGCATCGTCGTCGTGGACGAAGCTTACGCGCCTTTTGCCGAAGAGGATTGCACGGCGTTGTTGAAGGAATTTCCGGCACTTGTGGTTTCGCGGACTTTTTCCAAGGCCTACGCGCTTGCCGGCATGCGGATCGGTTACGCGCTCGCGCATCCGGCGGTTATTGAAACGCTCGATAAAGTGCGGGACAGCTACAATCTTGACCGGCTCGCGCAGGTCGCCGGCGCCGCGGCATTGGGCGACGCGGATTATTACGCCGGCATTGTCGCGGAAATAAAACGCGTGCGTAATGAAGTTTCGGATACATTGAAGAATCTCGGCTGGCGCGTGCTTCCCAGCCAAGCAAATTTCTTGATGGCGGAGCCGGTCGTTGCCGGCGAAAGCGGCGCGGCTGTCGCCGGCGAATTTTTCCGGTATTTGAAGGAAAATAAAATTTTGGTTCGTTATTTCCCGAATAATCCGGTTACCGCATCGTTTCTGCGCATCAGCATCGGAGACGCCGAGGAAATGAGCATTTTTCTTAACATCGTAAAACAACGGGTATTATGAGCATCAGTCGCACGACAACGATCCGCCGCGATACGGCGGAAACGCAAATCGAACTCACATTGGATCTCGACGGCACCGGCAAGGCGTCCGTCGAGACCGGCGTCGCGTTTCTTGATCATATGCTGACGCTTCTTGCCCGGCACAGCCTGATCGATTTGCGCGTGAAGGCGCGCGGCGATGTCGAAGTCGATTATCACCACACGGTGGAGGATGTCGGCATCGTTCTCGGGCAGGCGCTCAAACAGGCGCTCGGCGATAAAAAGGGAATCCGGCGTTACGGTTTTTTCATTTTGCCGATGGACGAGGCGTTGGCGCGTGTGGCAATCGATTTGAGCAACCGTCCGATGTTGGTTTATCAAGTCGCCGTATCCAATTTCATGATACGCGATTTTAATATTATTTTGGTGCGCGAATTTTTCCAAGGCCTCACGAACAGTCTCGGCGCGAACGTCCACATCAAATTGGAATACGGCGACGAGCCGCATCACGTCGCGGAGGCGATCTTTAAGGCGTTTGCGCGCGCGCTGCTTGAGGCGTCGTCGCTGGACATCCGGCAACTCGGCAGCTTGCCGAGCACAAAAGGTCTCCTCACGTGAAGACCGGAAAAACGCCGGTCGCGTTGATCGATTACGGCATGGGGAATTTGCGCAGCGTCGTGCGTGCGTTGGAAAAGTCCGGCGCCGCCGTGCGGCTCGTTTCGCATCCGCGCGAAATTTCCGACAACGATTGTGCGCTGGTTTTTCCCGGCCAGGGCGCGATTGTTGATTGCATGGGGTGTTTGAAACGCACGGAATTTGACGTCGTCATTCGCGAGTGGATCGCCGGAAATCGCCCGTTTTTCGGGATTTGTCTCGGATTGCAGGCGTTGTTCGAACGCACGGAGGAAGGCGGGGATTCCGCCGGTCTCGGGGTTTTCCCCGGCGTCGTGAAGCGTTTTTCGGTATCGCCGGAATTGAAGATTCCGCACATGGGCTGGAACAAGGTCGTTTTCAAAACGGATGACTCGATGACGGCCGGCATTCATGCCGCCGGCGAAGACTTTTACTTCGTTCACAGTTATTATGTTTCCGGTGCCGCACCCGAAATCATTTGGTGCGAGACGGATTACGGCACGCGCTTTACAAGCGGCATTCGCGCCGGAAATTGTTTTGCGACACAGTTTCACCCCGAAAAAAGCCAGGCAGCCGGTTTGCAACTTTACGAAAACTTCGTAACACTGGCCGGCAATGTCAGGTGACAGGATTTTAACCATTCGGAATCTTTTCTTATGAGCCCGCTCGACACCGTTACACTTTCTTTTTCCGGCAACGAATACAAGGTGCCGGTCATTACCGGAACCGAAAACGAAAAAGCCTTCGACATTGCGCATCTCCTGCGTGATACGGACATGATCACTTACGACGACGGTTACGGCAATACCGGCTCGTGCCAGAGTTCGATCACGTTTATTGACGGCGAAAAAGGGATTTTGCGTTATCGCGGTTATCCGATTGAGCAACTCGCCGAGCGATCGAATTTCGTCGAAACCGCCTACTTGGTCATTTACGGCGAACTGCCGACGGCCGATCAGCGCGCGCGCTTTTCCACGTATCTCACGGAAAACGCGGCGATTCACGAGCGCATGGTTTACCTCTTCGAAAGCTACCCGCGTGACGCGCATCCCATGGCGCTTCTGGGCGCGATGATCAATGCGCTCGCTTGCTATTATCCGCACTTGGCGACGAATAACCATGACCGCGACCTGCAAAATTTCGACGATGCCGCCGCGACGCTTATTTCGAAAGTTCGCACGATTGCGGCGATGACTTATCGCATGAGTCGAGGCTTACCGGTGATTTACCCGAAAAAATCGCTGAAATACTGCGAGAACTTCCTGCACATGATGTTCTCGGATCCTTACGATCACTTCGAATGTCCGCCCGTTGTCGCGCGTGCGCTGAATTTGATTCTGCTCTTGCACGCCGACCACGAACAAAATTGCAGCACGGCCGCCGTGCGCATGGTAGGCTCCTCGGGCGCGAATCTTTTTGCCTCGGCCGCCGCCGGCATTTGCGGATTGTGGGGGCCGTTGCACGGCGGCGCGAATCAAGCCGTGATCGAGCAACTCGAAGCGATTCACAAAGAAGGCGACGACGGCTCGCGCTTTATTGCGGCGGCCAAAGACGGCAAACGCCGGTTGATGGGTTTCGGGCACCGCGTTTATAAAAATTACGATCCGCGCGCCAAAATCATCGGACAGGCTTGTGATGATCTTTTCCGGGAACTCGGCGTGAAGGACCCGCTGCTCGACATCGCCCGGCACTTGGAGCAAGCGGCGCTCAAAGACGATTATTTCGTCGAGCGGAAACTGTATCCGAATGTGGACTTTTACAGCGGCATCATGCTGCGTGCCATCGGGATTCCGCAAAACATGTTTACGGTGATGTTTGCCATCGGGCGCATGCCGGGCTGGATCGCGAACTGGCACGAGGTGGCTTCGACGGCGAAGCAAAAAATTTACCGGCCGCGTCAGATTTACACCGGAAAAACGGTGCGCGATTACGTGCCGCAGGAATTGCGGAAATAACGGGAAAAATTCCAAACCCCGTTTATCGGAAGAAAAGGGACGTTAGAAAAATCCCGGTTCCGGATTTGCGAGAGAGTCGCAGCGCGACTGAATGTGGATAACCTCGGGTGAAGGTTCGCCGGAGGCGAGCCGCAACCCGAGGAAAATGCCTATCCTCTCATGCGCCTCCGGAGGAGGCGAACTCCCCGAAATATAGTGTTTTCGAGCAACATTGATAGGTTTGCAGAACGATTCAATTTTTAACAGGAGGACGTGGAGGTCGCAGAGGATATTTCTCCACGCTCTCCGCGACCTCCTGTTCATGTTTTTAAAAGGCGGCAAACCTCGCAATATCTTTGTTAAACGCTATATTCACATCAAGCCGCGCTGCGGTTTTTGCACGCAGGACAATACCGGTGTGCAAAAACATCTCAAAAGTCTCTTTTTTTCCCGGAAATCGGGATTACATTTTTCCGAGTTCTTCGGCGCGCGCCGCCGCCGCCGCGATAACTTCCGAACACGTTGCTCGTAATAAATTTTTTTCGAAAACTTTTAAGCCGGCCAACGTCGAACCGCCCGGCGACGTGACCGCGTCGCGCAGTTCTTCCGGCGATTTTCCGGTTTTTTCCAGTAATTTCGCCGAGCCGATGAATGTTTCGCGAACGAGCATTTTTGCGGCTTCCGGCGTTAATCCGCCGGCAATCGCGGCGGCTTCGAACGCGGCGGCGATTTCAAAAAAGAATCCCGGCCCGCTGCCGGAAACGGCGGAAATTTTGTTCATCGCCGCCGGTGCCGCCCGAACGACTTTTCCCAAACAACCGAAGATTTTTTCGACCATGGCGGCGTCCGCCGGCGAAAGTGTCTCCGGCGCGCTCCATGCCGTGACGCCGGCTTGAATTTGCGCCGGCGTATTCGGCATCGCCGCAACGACGCCGCGCGCGTTTTTGAAAAAACCGGCAAGGCGCTCCGTCGTGAAACCGGCAAGCACGGATAAGACGAGTTTGCCGGCGGCGAGTTCGCCGAGGCGCGGGTCGAGCGATTTGAATTGTTGCGGCTTGCAGGCGAGCACGAGCACGTCCGCGCCGGCAAGCAGGTCGTCGATGCCGGACGCGAGCCGGCAGCCGAGTTCGCCGGATAATTTTTGCGCGCTTGTGCCGGAGCCGCCGAGACACGCGATGTCCGCCGGTGCGGTGATTTTGCCGGCGACAAGCCCGTGTGCGATTGCGCCGGCCATTTTTCCGGCGCCGAGAAAGGCGATTTTCACGATGCGGCGCGTTTGGGTTTACGCGCCTTCCGGCAGCGTATTTTTCAGGTTTTTAATCACGTCCGGCGTTACCGGCACGCCGCCGAGCGCGAGCGCGCGGAGCGCGGCACCGGCGACCGGCGGGATTTGCGGCACGACGACTGACGCGCCCGGCAGTGCTTTTTGTAATGATTTTTTGAATACGCTTGCGCCGGGTTCGTTTAAAATCACGCCGCCGGTGATGCCGACGCGTGTTTTTTCCGGTTCGAAATTCAATTTTTTCGCGACGGCTACAACTGTTTCCACGACTGAATCCATCGAGTCTTCGAGCACTTTTTGCGCGACATTGTCGCCCTGTTGCACGGCGCCGGTGACGAGTCGGGCGAGTGCGGCGATTTCCGTTTTCGTCATCGGTTGGCCCGGATTGGTGAGGCTGTCCTGGTGCAGGCGTTGCGAGATTTGGCCGTATTCGGTGAGGTGCAGTTCGCCGAAAATCAGATTTTCCAGCATGCTTTTTTCGCCGCGTCCGTCCATCGAGCGCAAGGCGGCTTTGATGCCGCGAATCGCCAAATCGAAGGCACTGCCTTCGTCGGAGACGAGGTATTCGACGCCGCCGGCTTCCCATTCGCGTCCGTCCGCCGCGCGTCCGTAGCATTTGCTGCCGGTGCCGGCGATGAGCACGATGCCGGAGTCCACGCCGAAGGCGGCCGCGTGCAGGCCGCGCGTGTCGTTGGCGACTTCGTAGCCGGAGATGTTGGCGATTTTAAATTTGCCGATTAAGTCGCTGACGTGTCTTGCGGCGGTGCTGTCGTTGACGCCGGCCATGGCGAAAAACGCCGCGGCGAAGTTTGCCGGCGATTTGGCTTGGTTGGCGGCGTCGATGAGCGCGTTTTCGAGATTTATCGCGGCGATGCCGGCGCCGGCGGAATTGATGTTTGTCGATTCGCCGAGCGCGAGCGTGACGCAGCGTCCGTCGGGCGCAACGATGAGCACGCGCGTGCGTGTGCCGCCGCCGTCGATACCGGCGAAAAGGGGAGCGTGATTTTGGGAATTTGGCATGGGAATTCGGGAAAGGGGTTTAAACAAGATGTTGCGGTATTTGTGTCGTTGAAAAATCAATGCTGCCGGGGAGAAACGGGAACCGTTTTGCTATGCGGCGTCTTCGGCGAAATTTTCGGCGAAATAGGTTAAAATCATGTCTGCGCCGGCGCGCCGGATCGCAAGCAGGGATTCGTCGCGGCAGGCTTTCAAGTCCAGCCAGCCGCGTTCGGCGGCGGCGCAAATTTGCGCGTATTCGCCGGAAACCTGATACGCGGCAATCGGCATGGCGGTATTTTCGCGCAGGTCGCGGATGATGTCGAGATAAGCGCCGGCGGGTTTGACCATGAGCATGTCGGCGTTTTCGGTTTCGTCGAGCGCGGCTTCGCGAATCGCTTCGCGGCGGTTTGCCGGGTTGAGTTGATAGGTTTTTTTTGAGAGCGGCGCGCTGCCGGCGCGTGCGCTGCCGACGGCGTCGCGAAAGGGGCCGTAATAGGCCGAGGCGAATTTGGCGGAGTAGGCGAGGATGCCGGTGTGCGCGAGTCCGGCGGCGTCGAGCGCGTCGCGAATCGCCGCGATGCGCCCGTCCATCATGTCGGACGGCGCGACAAAATCGACGCCGGCGCGGGCGTTGAGGAGCGCCATTTTTACCAGGATTTCCACCGTTGCGTCGTTATCGACGTCGGTGCCGGCGGCGTTCAGGACGCCGTCGTGGCCGTGTGTCGTGTAGGGATCGAGCGCGATGTCGTTAAAAATTAAAATTTCCGGCGCCGCGTTTTTAATTTCTTTGGTTGCGCGCACGACGAGCGTGTCGGGGTTGAGGGCTTCGCGGGCGTCGTCGGTTTTTGCCGACGGGTCGATTTTCGGAAAAAGGGCGACGCCGTGCAGGCCGAGTTTTTTAAGGTGCCGGCAGTATTCGCCGATTTTTTTCAGCGGAATGCGGGAAAGCCCCGGCAGCGAGGCGACGGGCTCGGGTGTGTCGCCGCCGGTGACGAAAATCGGTTGAATAAGTTGTGCCGGCGAAAGTGTTGTCTCGGCGAGCATGGCGCGGATGCCGGCGTTTTGCCGGAGGCGGCGCAGGCGTAAAGGGAGGTTCATGTTTTTAAAAAAAAGGAATTTCCGCCGGCGAGTCGCGCATTTTCTGCGTTGACACATGCGGGGCGGCGTTCATCCCACAAGGCGCAAAACATAATTTTCAGCATGGCCAATACCAAGTCCGCACAAAAAAACGCTCGCAAGACGATTGCTCGCACTGCCGCAAATAAGGCAACGCAAAGCCGCTTGAAAACGCTTACCAAGAACGCTCGCGCATCGGCCAAGGCCGGCGACGCCAAGAAACTTTCGACCGATTCCGCCGCCTGCGCTTCCGCTTACGACAAAGCGGCGAAGACCGGCGTGATTCACAAAAACAAGGCGAGCCGGATCAAATCGAAGCTCGCCAAGGCTGCCGCCAAGATCGCGAAAAAATAATTCGTTTTTCGAAAAAGCCCCGGTCGCGCAAGCAGCCGGGGTTTTTTGTTTTAAAAATGGTCGATAAACCCGCATTCATCGGTTTCCCGGCACCGCTCCTCGGCCCGGAGCCGGTGCGTTTGCCGGTATTGCGCGCCGGCGAAGGGTTTTTTGTTTTTGCAAAACCCGCCGGCGTCGAATCGGAGAAAATTTATCAAGGGTTCGCGTCACAGCTTTCCGCCGGGAAGCCGGAGGTTGCCGCTTTGGGCTTAACGCGGCCGGCCGGCGCGTGGGCGCTCGAACGCGAAATCGCCGGCATCGGCGTTATCGCCGAACGCGGCGAAGTTTACGAGGCATGGCGAAATGCGTTCGGTTCGGCGTTGATTGAGTTTTGTTACGAATTTCTCGCGACGGAGGATGCTTCGGTGCCGGCGGAGGCCTTTACGTGCACGTTGCCGGTGGCCGAACATGCCGAAAAGCCGCTTGCGCTGATTTCGCACGCGACCGGTAAAAAAAGCGAAACGCGTTTCCGGCGTCTTTCGCGTGTCGGGCGTTGGAGCTGGTGGGAGGCGCGGACGAATTATCCGCGTTTTCACCAAGTGCGTTTGCACGCGGCGGAGGCGGGGTTGCGTATCGTCGGCGAAGCGCTATATGCCGCCGGCGAGACGCTCACGCTTGCGCAATTTAAGCCGCGAGGCCGTTTGAACAAAGGCGAAGACCGTCCGTTGCACGACGGCATTTGCCTGCGCGTGCGTGAGGCGGATTGCGCTCGCGCCGGCTTTGCCGGCATCGAAAAAATCGAAGCGGCGCTGCCGGATCGGTGGGCAATTTTGAAGAAGCGGCTTGCCTAGCGCATTGCCGGCGTTGTCCTCGCGCGCATGGGAAATTTTATCGGCGAACAGCTCGCGAAGTTCATTAATCAAAAAATCGAAGGCGTCGGCGTCGTCGAGAGCGTGAATCTCGGCAGCGACTCGGTGAAGGCCGTGATCGTGTTGCGCGGCGAACCGGAACCGGTGAATTTGCAATTGCTCGGCATCCGCTGGTCAACGAGTGACGGGAAATTTCACATTCACTTCGACACCGCGCTTGCATCCAAAGAATGGATACAGGCGGCCCTCAACATCGTTGCCGAGAGAACGGCGAAGCGCATCAGCTTGCCGGATAAACTTTCGCTGATGCCGGTGAAGATGATGTTCCCGAAGGCGTGAGGCCGGCGATTTTGCGGGCTTGTTAAAAAAAAATCGGCGGGCAAACTCGTGCCCGTTTTTCGATGAATCTCGCCGACTTGCCGCCGCTCCCTCCCTTGTCCGATTCCCGCCCGCGTTTGCGCGTTTCCCGGCAATTCCCCGAGGGCGATTTCGTTTTGGTGCTTGTCGATGTTTTGAACGGAGCGACCGAGCGCGTTACGGTGTTCCCGCATACGGTTTCGGATGCCGGATTCGACGGGCGGGGCGTGTCGCTTGAATTTGTCCCGCTTCATTCGGGCATGCCCGGAATCGGAAAAATCGCCGGCGGAGAAAAGGTTTTGCTCAACGGCGTCGTGCCGGAGGAGTCGGTTGAGCTCGAAAAAGGGCAGGTTTACACATTGCAGGTCGGCCGCCGGCTTTCCGTTTTTCAAATTGACCCCGAAGGTGACTGGCCGCCGCGGTTCGAGGCCGGCGCGTGGCAGGTTTTCGATGCCGAAACCGGCGAGTTTTTCGGCGTCGCGTCGCCCGGTGAGCTTTTTCATTTTGTTTCCGGGCAGGGGCTTTTGCCGGAACGCTGCGCGGTTTGTCCGGAGGGGCTTGACGTCGGGTTTCACCTTGGGCGCGCGGCGGAGGTTTTTCGCGTTTCCGAAGAGGCGGCGTGCGCGGGCACGGCGGACAAGGGCGCGCATGTTTGCCCGGTGTGCTGGTTGCATTTTGACGCCGGCGATGCGTTGAGCATCGCGGTGCACGAGGCGCTGCACGGCGATCCCGTGCTCGGCGCGGAAAGCATGTTGCGGTTTCACCCGACGCGTTTCAACGATGTCGGTCAGGCGATTGATCCGATGGGGCTTGTTTGCACGGAACTTGCTTGCCCGCATTGCCGGCGCCGGTTGCCGCCGGGGTTTTTGGAGTTGCCGCATAAAATCTTTTCGCTCATCGGAGCGCCGAGTTCCGGAAAATCCTATTTTCTTTCCGTGCTGACGAAGGTGCTGCACGATAATTTGCCGCGCGATTTCAATCTTGTTTTCAAGGATGGCGATCCGAGCGGAAACATGTTGCTTAACCAGATGCGCAATAAATTGTTTTCCGGCGCGACGCCGGAGGAATGCGTGCTCGGAAAAACCGCGATGGAAGGCGCGACTTACGAAAAAATAAACCGGTTCGGCAACCGTGTGGCGATGCCGTTGCCTTTCATTTACCGCCTCGGGCATGATGCGCAGGGGCGTGCGACGGATTCAGCCGTTGTTTTTTACGACAACGCCGGTGAGCACTTCGAGCCGGGGCTGGACATGAATGAATCGCCGGGCGCGCTTCATGTCGTAAGTTCCGCCGGTATTTTCTTTCTTTACGACCCGACGAGCAGTCCGGTTTTCCGCAAAAAGCTTGCCGACGTGCAGGACCCGCAGCTCAGCCAGCACGGGCGGATTGACCAGCAGGACAGTATTTTGGCGGAAATGGAAGTGCGCGTAAAACGCATGCTCGGGTTGGCGCCGGCCGATAAAATCCCGGTGCCGGTCGCCGTGCTCATCGGCAAATGCGACGTTTGGCAAACGCTCTTCGACGCGCACGCGTTGCCGTCGCCGGTGAAAGCCGGCCGGTTGGACGGTGCGATTATCGACGGGAACTCGGCGCGGCTGCGTGAGTTCCTCGCCTTGCTTTGCCCCGGGCTTGTCGCGCAGGCCGAGACGCTTTCGAACGACGTGCGTTATTTCGCGGTGAGCTCGCTCGGGCATTCGCCGGCGCCGATTGCGGGCGGGCCGAATGCCGGAATGCTCGCGCCGGATCCCGCAAGGCTCGCGCCCTTCGGCATTGAGGCGCCGGCGTATTGGCTTTTTTCGAAAGCGTTTCCCGGATTGTTGAATTGATATGCTGCAACTCGTTTACACCTCCGTGCCGTCCGGCCTTGTGCCGGGGCGTTCCGGTTTTTGCACGGTTGCCCGGCATCGCGAAATGCCGGAGCGGTTGGTCTCGGCGCTTGAAAAAATCAGCGTTTATGAGCCGCCGCCGGAGCACGGGCGCGCCGGTGTTTTTTCGTTTCGCGCGCTTGCCGTCGGCGGCGAGAATTTCGGCGTTCTTTCGGGCTATTGCGACGCCGGCCTTGATTACACGAGCCGACGGAATTACCTCGTGCATCATTTTGTTTTTGATGCCGGCGAGATGAAAACGCTTCCGCCGCCGGCGGAAGTCGCGCGTCGGTTTTGTGAAAGCGGAAAATGGATGTCCGCGTGGAGCGAATCGCCGCGTTTCCTTGCCGGCGATATTGAGGTGCCGGCGTTTTTGCGAAGCGCCGAGACGAAATTGCCCGCGGCGACGTGGCAGAAAATAACGGCGGACGCCGGCAATGCCGCCGCGCTTTGCCCGTCGGGCCTTCCCGAGCCGGTTGCGATTTCGCGCGAAGGGCTTGATGACGCGACGTTGCTGAGACTTTTCGCCGAGGCGTCCTTGCTCGTGCGCGGCGGGGCGTGGTCGGCAGGGTGGACGACGTGTATTCAAAAAACGGATACAGTCGGGCAAATGCCTTGGCGCGGCGTTCCCGCCGGAACTGCCGGCGAAGGCGGAATTTTCTTTCCGGCAAAACTCGGGACGGTTGCCGTCGCGACGCCGGCGGTGCGCCATGCGCGCACCGGCATTTCGCCGGATAGGCAGCCGAAAGCCGCCGGCGTGCCGAAATTCGACGCACGGATTTCGCCCGGCGCGGCGCGCAAGGATTTTCCGGTGTTTACGGCGAATGCCGCATCGCCGAAGCGCCTCGGCGCAACGATTTTTGCCGGCGCGGCGCTGTTCGCGGTCGGGTTCGCCGGAGCGATTTTCTTTTTGTCGATACGTGACGGGAACGACGCGGGCGAGTCGGTTTCGCCGGCGGCGTTGCCGGCGCCCGGCGTTGCCGGCGAGCCGCAATCTTTTTCAAAAATTTATTCCGGTGAAACCGGCGTGCGTGAATTGCGGGCGGCGGTTAATGATCGTGATTGGATTAACGCCGCGGCACTTTGGAAAAAACTGTTGTCCGAAAATCCGTCCGCCGCCGAGTCGGTTCGCAATGAGATTTTGCCGCGCGTCAAAGCGCAACTTGCCGGGGCGTTTTCGGCGGAGGCGAAGAAACGGTTCGACGCGCTGTCGCCGGGTTTTTCCCCTGAGGCGGCGGGCGCGTTAAAGAAATATCTTTCGAACGCGGCACTTGAAATCTCAGAAATCGACGCGGCGGTTTCATCTCAATCGACCGGCGAGTTTAAAAAGATTCGTCGGCAGCTCGAGCTGCTCGACTCGCTGCCGGAGCTTCCGAAAAATCTTATTTCTTTCACTTGGGGAAAGTCCGGTTCGCAAAAAAATGAACCCG
This sequence comes from Opitutales bacterium, assembly GCA_031555005.1. Classification (GTDB taxonomy): domain Bacteria; phylum Verrucomicrobiota; class Verrucomicrobiia; order Opitutales; family UBA953; genus CALNBE01. Next base: position 13,080 of record JAVBUU010000116.1, read on the forward strand.
CAAGCGGTTTTGTTTTCGATAACGCCGGGTTTGCCGCGTTTTTGAATCGCGTTCACGGCGACGTGTTGATGACGGTTTCGGTGCCGGGGATGCACCCAATTCCGAACGCGGGAAAAGCCGGCGAACAAAAGATTTTAATCCCGGCGGAAAATTTTGTCCGAGGAAAAGCATTTTACGTTAACACGACGGACGCCGGCTCCCCTTCAATTTATTTTGAAGTCGAGGGCGGGAAGGTGCGCGTGACGCATGCGAAACCTAAAGTGCCGGGCGCGGTTGACGAATTGTTCGCCGGCGCAAAAAGCTTCCGACTCGCGTTGTCCGACGCCGGCAAGACGCAAGGCGGGGCATTTGAGGCGACGTTTGTTTCGCCGGACGAGGCCGCTCCGTTTCGCGCACCCGTTGAGATGCTCGAATACGACCCGAGCGTCGGCGCGCTTTCAGTGCCGGCGTGGTTGGCAGGTGTGTTGAGGCAGTGCTTCGAGACGATGCAGCCGGTGCTTTTTCCGGCAAAACGCGAGGCGCATTCGCCGAATGATTTTACGACTCCGGTTGTCTCGCGTGAGAAAGTGATCGATTTACTCCGCTTTGAAAACGTCCGGCTGCAAAACGAAATTGCGGCGTTGAAGAAGAAAATCTCCGAACTGGAATACGCCCGGCAAACCGCGCACGAAGTCGTTTCCATTGATGATGCGCTGCGCGGGGCAAAAACTTCTTTGACGGAGAAAACGCACCGTCAACAACGTCTTGCCGGCGAAATTGCCGGTGCGACGAGCCGGGCGGGACAGGCGTTCGTGAGGGATTTTGCGCCGTGGGCAATCGGCCTTCGCGATAAAGGAAACGGCGGCACGATCACGTTGATTATTTTGGAATAACAAAATGAAAAAAGAACCGGAGCCCGTTTTGCCGGCCGGCGTCGCCGGCATGCCGTTTGACTCGGAGACCGTCGCGAAGGCGGCGGTGTTGTGGAATTATTTTGCGTCGTTCGCGAGCGTCGCCCCGGCGGACGCGATTGTCGTTTGTTGCTCTTACGATTTGCGCGTTTGCGATTACGCCTGCGAATTGTGGCGCAAGGGCATTGCCGGAAAAATCGTTTTCAGCGGCAACACCGGCAACTGGACAAAACATATTTGGAATCGGCCGGAAGCGTTTGTTTTTAAAGAACGCGCGCTTGCCGCCGGTGTGCCGGAATCCGCAATTTTCACCGAAACGGCATCGACGAATTTCGGCGAAAATATCGCGTTTTGCCGGCAATTGCTGCCGGCGGCGAAAACGGCGGTTTTCGTCACCAAGCCGGCGTCGGTTTTGCGCGTGCTTTTGACCGCAAAAGTGCAATGGCCGGAAATCGCGGCGCATGTTTGCGCGCCGGCGATCCGGTTTCCGGCGGAAGTTTCGAATGTCGTCGGCATTCTCGGGGTGATTGACGAAATGGTCGGCGATGCCCGACGCATCGTTGATTATCCGAAACTCGGGTTTCAGGCGGAGCACGTTCTTCCGCCGGAAATTTCCGAAGTTTGCGCTTATTTGACGCAAAAAGGATTCACGCACCATTTGCCGGCCAAAACGTAGCGCAGACTTTCTTGTCTGCGGGTTGCGATGTGCTTCGCAAATCGCGTCAGCCGGGAGAATGCACATTCGCGAACCGCGAACGTGACCGGGGCGGTTAAAAACCGCCCGAACCCGCAGACAAGAAAGTCTGCGCT
>JAVBUU010000083.1:0-14886 GCA_031555005.1 Opitutales bacterium
AGATTTATTGCCCCGGCAACTCTTCAAAGTGCCGATTCAAGCCGCCGTCGGCGCGAAGGTGATTGCGCGCGAAACGCTCGGTTCCACCGGCAAAGACGTGACGGCGAAATGCTACGGCGGCGACATCAGCCGGAAGCGCAAACTGCTCGACAAACAAAAAGAGGGCAAAAAGCGCATGAAGCAAATCGGCAAAGTTTCGATTCCGCAGGAAGTGTTCACGAAAATCCTGCGCAACGACCAATAACCGCCGGCGCCGGTTTTCCGGCAAATTCCCCGTTTCATGTCCGCCCTCCCGACAACCCCGGTGAGCCTGCTCACGCAACTGCGCGAAAACGCCGGCAACGCCGCGTGGCAAAACTCGTGGCGGCGCTTCCTTGAACTTTACCACGAACCGATCGGCGTCGTCGCGCGCGCGATTTTCGCGAAACACACCGGCAAAACCGCCGTGCCCGAATCTTTCGTCGAAGACATTACCGCCGGCGTCGTCGCGGATTTTTTCAAAAAAGACTTTGCCGAATATGACCGCGCCAAAGGTCGGCTCCGCACCTACCTGCGCTTCTTGATCAACGCGCGCGTTGTCGATTTCTTGCGAAAAGAAAATTTCCTTTCGGATAAAAACACCGACGAAATCAACGACCGTCTCTTCACGCCGCCGGAAACGCCGGCGGAAGCCGCCGCCTTTGAAGGCACGCTCGCGGCCGCGCTTGCCGAGGATTTGCGCGGCCAAATCCCGCACCGGCAATTCGAGATTTTCGAAATGGTGAAACTCAAAAACATTTCGCCGGAGCAAGTCGCCGCCGAATTCGGCGTCACGCGCAGCGTCGTGGACAACGACGTTTACAAAGCGATGACGAAATTACGCGAAATCGCGCAACGCCCCGAATACCGCGACGAGTATTACGCCAAATAAAAACTAACCGCGGTTAAACAGAAACGCAAAATCCCAAACGGCATGAATGCTCCCAAAGATTTATCACCGGACAACGCTCCGGTCAAAATCGCCTTACCGGACATCGCCGACTCGCTCTTCGCGCAAATGCCGGAATCCTACCGGCAACGCGAAATCTTGATAAAGTCCGGCGCGTTGAAACCGCTCGAAACGAAAATCGCCGCGCTGTTGAAGTAACTTTGGGCGCGCGTTCGGGAGTGCGTCCGGGATCGACGATCTCCGATCGTCGACGGGCGACCCGGATACAAAAAGCACCCCGCCGGCGGGACGGCCAACGGCATTTTACCGCCGAAAAAAAACCGCCGAACTGCCGTCATGCATTTTTCACGCAGAGACGCGAAGCCGCAGAGGGAACAAAGTTTTATGGCATTTCACGCAACACATTGCTTAGTTTGTGGATATTAAAAAAATGACCGAGAGGGCGCGGGGAGCATGGAGGAATTTCCTCTGCAACCTCTACGGCCTCCTGTTAAAAATTGGATCGTTTTGAGAATCTCTACATGTTCTTTGAAAACGCTATAGCAAAAAACGCCTGACTGTTTTCTCCGCGCCTCCGCGTCTCAGCGTGAGATTCCGGTCGGTTTTTTTAGAAAATTAAAAAAATTTAAAATTTTCCGTGAGATTTGCCGGGCTCGTTCGAATACGGGCAGGGAACATATTTCCCGAACCGCAAAAATCTCATGAAAAAACAACACCTCGCAACTACGCTGTCGGCTTTGCCGGCCGGAATCCTCCTTTTCGCCGCCGCGCTCCCGACGCAAGCGACCGCCGGAATCGCCGAAACGGAAACACGCCTCGAAGCATCGGCCGCCGCCCTGCCGGCACCGACCCGAGTCGGCGACATCGAATATCGCATCAGCGCGATTGAAACAAGCAAGTCCGTCAAAGGCGGCTTAAAGGACATTACGCCGGAATCCGGCAACATCCTGCTCGTAATCAAAGGAAAAATCAAAAATCACGGCGAAAAAGAAGTCGGCACCGCCATAGGCTCCTTTTACTTAATTGACGACGACGGCGAGCAATTCGAACTGCACAAATCTTCACTCTGGATTGATGACAGCATCAAAAGCATAAACATCGCCTCCAAAGCGATGAAATCGTATATTGCCGTTTTTGAAGTGCCGGCCGACAAAAGCAAATTCGAATTCGAAGTCAGCAACCTCGAATTATTCGGCAAGAAGACAGCCCGCATCAAAATCTCGAAATAAGAAGGGCGCAAAAACAATCAGGGAAAAACACAACGCGATTCTTATTAACCGCAAAGATCACAAAGAGCGCAAAGATGAAAATCTTTCGTCGTTCCCGAAGCTCGCTCGCCTTGAAGAAGTTTTGAAAAAACCTTCTTTGCATTCTCTGCGTTGCAGACCCTCTCACTTCGCTCGTGAACTTTGCGGTTAAGTTTCCCGTTTTAAACTTTTTCGTATCTATTCGCACAAAATAAAACAAGCATCATGCGATCATTTAAATAACCATAAAAATGAATTTACTTAACTACACACTGATTATTGCAACGCTTGCCGCTATCGGCATCGGGCTTTTTGTTCTGAAATTCGGACTTAAGCATCCGGCGTCCGTGCTTGCACTCGCGACATTCGCACTCGCCGCATCAGGAATCGCAACCGGCGCAACGAGATGCGGAATCGGTATGTTTGATTTCAATGAAGCCGGAATTCGATACTCGTGGATTATCGGTATCACGGCCGCTGTCGTTGTCTTTATATGCAGCCGACCGATGATGTTTCTCGCATTTTGGGCTGTCCTCTATTCATTTTGGACAACATTAATTTGCGTAATTCCGATGATGATTTGCTCGGTATTTCTTGACGGAAACAATCAAGAAGCGATCAAATCCCTCGGAAAAGTTTTTGCTGTTGTAGAATTAGTCGGCATCCCGGTCGCAATCGCGCTTGCAATAATATTCCGAAAGGAGGCGCGCGCTGTTGTTATTGGCGGGATCGGCGGAATCTTAGTCGGTTCAAACATCGGATTTCTTCTCTTCATCCTTGCAATCGACTTGATCTGTCAAGGAATCAACCTCGGCGGCGATTTAGTCGTTCTCTATATTACCGGCGGATGGTTTTTAGCCGGATTCTTGGGCGCCATGGCCGGAATTTTTTATCAGTATAAAAAAGTTCTCCCGAGCGAAACGGCCGGCGAGAAAGCTTAAATTCAATATACCGTCAATCTCAATCAGCCTCAAATACTCAAGGCCTCACTACGAGGCCTTGGGTGGTTTTATGCTCTTTAGCCTACTGGCAGGGAACGAGCTTTCTTTCCGTAAATAAAAATTAAATTTTCGCGCAAAATAACACCTTTAACAGTATCCCCGATTGAGAAATTGCCTTGAAACCAATCTCGTAACGCCACGCCTCCAAACAATCGAGCAGAGCGATTATTGTTCGCTTCTCTGCTAACATATCCTACAACTTTTTCGTCCGCTTCAAGTAAAAAAATTATCTCAGCCTCGTGAGTTTTCTCTAAAAACCCGTCAAATTCTAAGTGGCCGTTAAAGAAACCATTGTCATAGTATGTCCTTTCAAGCGTGAACGAAAACGATAGTGGATAATTCATAATTCACATCTACCACAAAACACCGGTTCGTCGATAAATTTTCGACTTCATTAAAAAGTTTTATTTTGACTATCGTGGCAAATGATTTTCGCGACAGCCGAGAGCACGAAAGCCTCTTGCCGGCGTTCATCCATTCATTGGAAAGATCAATATTCGGATAAATTCATTTCCCCTTTTTCGATCCATTGCGGCTTGGTTTCCGTGAAAGCAATAACCTCACCCCGCCTTGTTTCAGCATGTTGCGATAATTGAAAACTGTTTTTCGACTGATATTCAGTTCCGTTGCGATTTGTTCAGCCTTAATATCTTTTTGAGCAACACGCAGAATGACGCGTAATCGAGTCTCTTGCCAATCCTTCAGTGAAGACGACCGCAGGCGCACTTCGACTGCTTTGATTTGTTTTACGTGCAACGAAGGCAGACAGCTCATTTCCCCGAAGGATAAAACGCTTATTTTCCAGGTAAAGTGTAAAATGATCGCGAAATTCAACGCGGTTCTCCCTGGTTGTTAATTTCTTAAGAAAACACCTCGTTTCAGGACATCTTAAATCATGCATTTGCTCAAAATGTCGCGGCAAAAAGCTGCAGCGCCACACCTATTACAAATCCATAACGGATTGTCCATAATAAAATAACAAAGATGATCAATCTTTTAGAGGCCGATTAATAACTCCGATATTATGAATTTATTAACAAACCACAACTCACCTCCTCCTAAAAAAACACTTCCTCTTTTCATATTCAAAAAATCCTTTTAACACTATGGAATCCACCACCTCTTACACCACGCCTTCCGGCGGCACAAAAACACATCATGTTGTCTTCGCGACCAACGCGCTCCCCTGCACGTTTAGCGGCACCAAGCGACCGAAAACGCCGATAGTGATTTTTGCATCTTCCAAAGCCAATAATTATTCCGATGCAAAAAACGCGCATTCAATCACTGTTTTTAAACGACGTAAATTGGCGGTTACGAACCTAACCCGTTGCACGGAATTCTGTTTCAATGAAGAATGGCAGAAGATTGTTCGCCCGGGAATGGAAGAAGCGGCATTCGGAATTGAAATTGCAGACGAAGGCGAATTAAACGCACCGGCATTGCTGCGCGCTGATCGCATTCGTGTCGGAAAAAATGCAGTTTTAAATGCGCCGTTACTGAAATCGGTTTCCACCCTCGAACTCCATCCGGAATGCACCGTAAACGCGCCAAACTTAAAAAAAGTCATCTTTTTCTCATCAGCGCTTCAACCGGAGCCGTCTGCACCCGAAACGGCTCGCACCTCGCCGATAATGTTGCCGGCTCTGGAAAAAATAAGCGAATCGCTCCGACTGTGCAAAAACACAAAACTTACGCTGCCGGCACTGGAACACTTCTCCGGCGACTTGCACATTGAATGCGGAGCGGAGTTGCATACGCCTGCGTTGAAACAACGTGAAGGGCCTTACAATATCGAAGACGGCGCGATTTTTAATGCCCCGAAATTGCCCATTTTCATCGCCGGCACCTCAAATACGCTGCGTAAATTTCCTTTTCTCAAAAAGTATTTCGGATTTTCACCGGAAAACAACGACAAGCACCCGAACCAATAACAACATACTATTTCAATTCTTACAAAAACAACTTCCCATGAATACATCAACAGTCTCCGTCCCGAATCTGATAAACGAGTTTTTCGCCGCCGCGAAAAAAGAAAACACGGAATTTCATAATGAAGCCTGCCTTCAACTGGAATTAGCCGTTTTCCTCAGAAAACGGCTCCCCGTGCACAAAATTTTGCTCGAAATTCCGGTCACGCATTTCACCGGTAACAAACGCCCGGTCGGCGTTAAAAAGGAAATAGACATCTGCATTATCGATAATGCCTACAATAAGTTGGCTGCGATTGAATTGAAATTTCCGCAAAACGGCCAAACACCGGAAACATTGTTCAACTATTGCAAAGATATCGAATTCTGCGAGTTTCTCACAACAACCGTCGGCTTTACCGGCGCTTATGCGCTCATGCTCACGGATGATCACAGCTTTTGGCAAGGTCGCAAATCCGACGGTATTTACCGGTATTTTCGCGGAAAATCGCCGCAACCGATTAACGAAACAATTCAAAAGCCCACCGGCAAAAAAAACACACACGCCAAACTCAAAGGAACCTATTCAGTTAAATGGGCAAATGAATTCGGCGACTTCCGAAGTATCTTGACAAAAACTGAGAATTCCTAAGCCAACATAACAATGAGTAAACAACACCCCAAACGAGGATTCGCGGAGGCCTGTCGAAACAAGCTGTTGAACATATTTCGGCAGAAGAAAGCCGCCGGAGCAACATACTTCACTATCACGGCACGCGAACTGCATGAACAAATCGGCCCCGGGTATAACAGCGGTAAATTTGACCAATATCCGGCAGTGTCCGACGCAATGTATAAAATCAGAGAACAGCATACACCGGAAGACAAACCCGGCGTACACGAAATAATTTACAGCCCGCCTAAAAGACGAGGTCCGAACCTGTGCATCAATTACGATTTAAGCTGTTTCTAATCGGCATGAAAGCATTGGGCGTTTTTGCAGGAACAGCCTTCATCATTGCCGGCTTAGTTACCTTAAAAGAAGCCTGTTCTTCGCTCGGCGATCCGTCGCAAAAAACCAAAACACTCGCGCGCTTCGGCGGCGAGCCGTTTAAGTCTTATGTCGTAGAAATCACGCCGCATGAAATCGATTCCGGCAAAACCAAATACGGCGCTATCAGTTACGATTACGAAACGCCGAATGACATTGCGCATCTCGCTAAGCCGCCGGCGAACGGCGTTCGGCGTTTTCGCGTGCCGGAGGATATCGAGGCACTTTTAAAAATTTTGCCGGAAGCAACGTCGTCGTCGCGTGACATGGAATTTTTAAGCGCGCTTTCGTCGCGTGCCGTTTTTGAAAAGCTCACAAAGGACAAACCGCCGGCGTCCCGGGATTTTGTTTCGGATTACGATTACGCGCGCCTGTCGCTCGACGACATTCCGTTTCAAGCCGCAATCTCTTCTGCCGGTGCTTCCGACCAATACTTTGATTTTGTCGAAAAACTAAAAACCCGAAAATTCGATTACTCCGTGTTGGAATTTTGGATCTGTTTCGGGACTGATAACGCCGGCGCATTTGTTTTGCACCCGGTGCCGGCGAAAAAACCGGCGGCACGAATGATCGACGGCCAGTGGCGAGGGGAAATCTCTCGCAGCAAAAATACAATCCTTGCGAAATCGGCATCGGGAAATGACGCCGGCGACGAACCGCCGGATTTTTTAAAAATCAACCGCATCGCTTTTGCCGATGTCAACGGAGACGGTTTCCGCGACGTGATTATCGAATTTGAAACCGACGAGCACCTTGCGTCACGAAATACGCTCGTGCTGACGAAAACATCGCCGGAGCAAAAACGCTTCGCGTTGCTCACGCCGCCGTAAGGCGGAAAAGCCCGCCGGCACATGCAATGCAAATCGCCGGTTTATGCGCCTTCCGGGCTTCGCGAGCGAAGCCCCTACCCGCCGGCGCAAATCTTCTTTTCAAGCGCCGTTTCGTTCAGTTGTTCGCTTTGGGCGGCACGTTCTTTTTTCCGCTGCGCCGCCGGAGACCGCAGCGCCCCTGACACGAACCGGCAAAAACAATATCTTTAACTCAACGCGTTTTCAAGGCATTGCGAATGTAAGCCTCGTCCCGTTCGACGTCTCTTCGGATGCTCTCGATCGTCCGTTGAATCGTTTCCGGGCGAGAGCAAAATTCTTTATTTCGAAAAGGATCTTCCGGGGGGTCGAATTTCAATCTCAATCGAGGCAGGATTTTTTCCTTAAAAAAGGCTTTTTCATTCATATTTCTCGGCCGCGACTCCCCTTCAATTAAGCAATACGTTGCAATCCCGTTTGCCGCGCTCATCAAATCATCCGTCGTCCAAGGGTGTTTTTCAGCCAACTCCTTCGCCAACGCCAGCTTTGCTTCCGTCATCCTCAAATAACACAATCTGCTGCTGTGCGGCTTCGGCGTTTTATTCACCTGCTCAATAATCCTCGGTTCATATTCCGTCTCATATTGTTTCAACATGGCGGCTTCCGCGTCGCGCCTTTCATTCAAAGATTTTTTTAACTGCTCGGCAGTCGTTTCGACCGTTTTTATTAAATCCTCATAACCTTTTTCCGCCAAGAGATCTTCTTGTCCGGTAACCCGGCGCGCTTTCTTGAGCGATTCAATCAAACTGTTTTTTGAAAACTCGTTATTCTCCAACAGAATTTTATTCGGCGAAATTACTTTCCCGAAAACAATGCTTCCCGGCGAAAAGCTGCCGCGAACCCACTCTGATATCTTATTCCATCGGAATGAATTATCCCAATTCGGGAATATAATGCACACCGCGTCCGCAATGCTCGTGCCGCGAACGATAAGTCCTTCGACAACGCTGTCTCTTTTATCCCCGAAAACAACTTGAACCGAGGCGGCATTATCGCCCAAAAGGGCAATTGCCGACTTTCTGTTAATTACAAAAGCAAATTGCTTTTCATCATTCAGCGGGAGAAAGAATTCATTCTTTGCCAATAACTTTTCCGGGAATTGGACAAGACTCGATTCCGCCGGTTTTTCCGGCGTCGTCGCATGAAACACCTCTTTTTCCGGCGAGACCTCCTCAACCGGATTTGTCGCGGAAGCCGGAGGCGAAAGCGAGCCGGCAGACGTTGCCGGAACCGGCAAAACCGGAATTGTCGCAAATTCGGGTGCGGCGGGCTGTTTTTCCGGCGAAATTTTGCCGGGAGTTGATTCCGGTTTTCCGGCAAAAAAGAGGCCGATGCCGGCAAACAATGCGACACCGGCAACGCACGCCGCAAGCGCCGGAAAAAACCGGCGCGCGCCGGCGGTTTTTGCTTTTGCGCCGGCAGCCGCTTCCGCCGGCAATACGCGTTGCAGCGCATCGGCAAAATTTTCGAAATTGAGAAACCGTTCGCCGGGCTTTTCCGCCGCGGCACGAAGAATGAGCCGGTGCATTTGCCGGTTCGCGTCGCGTTCCGCCGGCAACAAACTCGCCTCACCTTGCGGCGGGAACCGAAACGCCGAACGCCCGAGTTGGTCCGGCTCGTTGCCGGTGAGCAACGCAAAGAGCGTCGCCGCCGCCCCGTACATGTCCGCGTGCCCGCCGAGATACCAACTCGGCGTAACGTAGCCGGGCGTGCCGCGCCGCGTTACTTGCGCGGCGTCGCCGGCGAGCAGGCTGATGTCGGCGAGACACGACCGGCCGCCGAGAAACAAAATATTTTCCGGCTTCACGTCGCGATGCACAAGCCCGGCGTCGGACAACGCTTGGAGCGCGCGCAAAATCGGGACAAAAATTTCGACAATCTCCGCCGGCGAAAACCATTTTTCGCGCGTGCGGCGTTTTTCGATTTCGCCGGCAAGCGTGCGCGGCGCCCACGCGTCGTTTTCCGGTAAAATTTCTTCCGAATCGTTTTCCGAATCGCCGGCGATTCCGTCGGCGAGCGGCATGACGTAAAACAAACCGCCGTCGTTGCGCCCGACGTGCTCGACCGGCATTAAATACGGCGAACGCAGTTGCGCCGCGACGCGCCGGTAATGCATGAGCGCGGCGAATTCTTTTTGCAAAATTTCCGGCCGCGCGCCGGCGACAAATTTCAGCGCATGCCGGTCGCCGAGCACCTCCGACCGGCAAAGCCAAACCTCGCCGAAACCGCCGGCGCCGATGCGTCGAATAAGTCGGTAATTGTCGAAAATTTCCCCCGGTTGCGGCATTTCGAAAAAATCGCACGGAGCCGCCGACCTGTCCGGCGAAAACTGTTTTCTTTAAATCAATGCACGATTTCGGCAGGCTTCGCCGCTTTTCCCTCATGCAAAATCCGTTTCTTTCCCAAGATTTTTACATCCGCTGGAGCACGCACACCGTCGACGCCATGGAGCCGGACATCGAATGCGCGCTCAAAAATGCCGCCGAGAATATCGCAAAAATTCGCACACGAAAAACCGGCGAAATTTCTTTCCGAAACACGGTTCTCGAATTCGAAACCGCGCTGCGCGAACTCGGGATCGCGTGGGGAAAAATCGACCACCTCAACAGCGTGAACAACACGCCGGCGCTGCGCGAAGTTTACGGCCGCCTGCTGCCGAAAGTCACCGCGTTCATGACCGGCATCACACTCGACGCCGAATTATGGCGCGTGATAAAAACATTCGCCGGCACGCCGGAGGCCGCCGCGCTCGGCGGCATCGAAAAACGCCTGCTTGCCGAGATTTGCGCCGATTTTTCCGAAAACGGCGCCGACCTGCCGCCGGAGAAAAAAAAGCGGCTCGAGTTCTTGAACGAAGAACTCGCCAAGCTCACGCAAAAGTTCGGCGAAAACGTCCTCGACGCCACCAACGCGTGGGAAAAAATTGTATCCGAAAAACAATTACTCGACGGGCTGCCGGCGAGCGCGCTCGACGCCGCGTCGGCCTCGGCAAAGGCCAAGGGCGCATCCGGCTTTCGCTTCACGCTGCACGCGCCGTCGATAACGCCGGTGCTGCAATACGCAAAAAGCGAAAAACTCCGGCAGGAATGCTGGGAGGCCGGGGCAAACATCGGCAACGTCGCACCGCACGACAACACCGCGCTCATTCGTGAAATCCTCGCGCTCCGGCACGAAAAGGCGCAACTGCTCGGCAAAAAGAATTTCGCCGATTTCGCGACTGCGCGACGCATGGCGCGCTCCGGCGACAACGCACTGCGCTTCGTCGAAAACCTGCACGCGCGGATTCAAGAATTTTTTGAAAAAGAAACCGCGGCGCTCGAACAATTCAAAGCCGCGAAAACCGGCGCGCCGGCAACCCCGCTCGCGCCTTGGGAGCTCGCGTTTTGGGCGGAAGCGCAACGCCGCGAAAAATACGATTTCGATCCCGAAGCGCTCCGCCCGTATCTGCCGGCAACCGGCATCGTCGCCGGCATGTTCGACATTTTCGGGAAACTTTTCGGTTTCCGCGTCGTTGAGCGCGACACGGTTTTCACCGACCTTGAAACCGGCAAAACCGAAACGCGAAAAATCGCCGGAAGCACCGGCGCGCCCGTCGAAGTCTGGCACCCGGAAGTGCGTTTTTACGAACTGTTCGACGCCGGCACACAAAAGCACCTCGGCTCGTTTTACACCGATTGGCACCCGCGCGAATCCAAGCGCGGCGGCGCATGGATGAACCACCTCTTCACCGGCCGCCGGCTGCCGGACGGCACGTTCACGCCGCACCTCGGCCTGATGGTCGGCAATTTCACCGCCGGCATCGCCGGGCGCGACGCGTTGCTCACGCACGACGAGGCGCTCACGATTTTTCACGAATTCGGCCACCTGCTGCACCAATTGCTCAGCGAAGTGCCCTATGAATCGCTTTCCGGCACACGCGTCGCGTGGGACTTCGTGGAATTGCCGTCGCAGATTTTGGAAAACTGGTGCCGGCAAAAAGACGCGCTCGACCGCTTCGCCCGACATCATGAAACCGGCGAAACGCTGCCGCCGGCTCTTTTGGAAAAACTGCTCAAAACCGCAAATTACCGTGCCGCCTGCGCGTCGATGCGCCAGTTCTCGTTCGCGAAACTCGACTTGGAATTGCACGTTAATTACGAGAAACACAAAGACTGCGACTTGGATAAATTTTGGAACGAAACACTGGCGCCTTACCAAATCCGCACCGCGTCGCCGGCGCCCTCCGGCGCGCGAAAATTTTTACACATTTTCTCGGAGCCGACCGGTTACGCCGCCGGTTATTATTCCTACAAATGGGCCGAGGTGCTTGAGGCCGACGCGTTCACCCGGTTCTTGAAGGAGGGAATTTTTAACGAAAAAACCGGCGGCGAATTGCGCGCGAAAATTTTGGCCAAGGGAAACAGCGCGCCGGCCGAAGAACTGTTTCGCGATTTCATGGGGCGCGACCCGGACCCGAACGCGCTGCTCGAGCGGGAGGAGTTGACGTAACACAACCCGGTTTCGCGGAAAGAATCGCAACGAATCATTCGCAATATTCACAATAATCCGTTTAAGGCAGGCCCATGCAAAAATCCAAAAATCGAATCCCGGCGCACCGGCGCGCCGCCGGCGCGCTCATCGGCGCCATCCTCTTGGCCGGAAGCCTTTCTGCCGCCCCGTTGCGCGAAGCGGATTTGCCGGAAAACACGGCCTGGTTCGTGCACACGGACTTCGACGCGTTGCGCGCCGGCGAACTCGGGAAGGCCCTTTTCGAAACCGAATTGACCCCGTTCCCCGGCAACGACGCACTCCGGCAATTCGAAAAAGAAACCGCGTTTTCCGCGCAAAAAAACCTCGCCGGCGTCACGGCATTCGGCGACGGCGAATCCGCGCACAACGCGATTATCGCGCGGCACGATTTTTCGAACGAAAAACTCGTCACATGGCTCGAAGCGCGCAAAGCCGCGCATGCCGAAATCGCCGCCGGCGAAACTAAACTGCCCTCCTATCGCCTTTCCGTGCCGACGCGCACCGGCACAAAAGACGTTTACATCGTGTTTCCGCGCGAAGGCGTCGTCGTGCTCGCGGCATCGCCGGAAATCCTCTCGCCGGTACGTGCCCGGCTCGACGCCGCAAAAACCGAATCCGCGCTGCCGGAGGAAGTCCGAAAACTTTCCGCGAAAAACCCGTTTCTTCTCGGCGCGTTGAATGCCGAAGAAGTGCACGAACGCAACGCGCACATCCGGATCGGGCACGGCGCGCGGCGCGCCGCATTTGCCGCCGGCAACGCGGACAAAAACGTCCTCCTCGAATTTTTTGCCGAAACGAAAAACGAAGAAGGCGCAAAACGCATCGGAGCGCTTGCCGGGAAGCAAGGCGCCGTCGCGACCGTTTCCGGCAACACCGTTTTGGTTCGCATCGAAAAACCGGCGTCCGAGATTATTGAAAAAATCCGGGAATGCGCGCCTCCGACCATTGCACAAGCCGCGACGCCCGCATTGAGCGCGTCCCGCGAACCGGCGGCAAATTAACCATGAACGACACCGTTTTGGGGCCGGCGATTCCGGCACTTTTATTCCCGGCGATTTCGCTTTTGTTCCTGGCCTACACAAACCGATTCCTCGGACTTACGGCAGTCGCGCGCGGCATCATGCGCGAGCATCTGGCGTCGCCGCAACCGCACTGGGAAGTGCAACTCATCAACATTCGCCGGCGCCTCAAACTGATCCGCACCATGCAGGTTTTGGGGCTCGGCTCCATTTTACTTGCCGCGATTTCCATGGGTCTGCTGGCGTTTCGCGTGCCGATGCACTCCGGCGAAATCGCCCTCGCCGGCGCGCTTATTTGCCTCGTCTCCTCGCTGGCCGTCTGCGTACACGAAATCAAATTGTCCATCGACGCCATCGAAGTCGAATTCCGCCGCGCCAACGTGCCGGAAGCCTGACGCGCCGCCCCCGGCGAATCAACGGTGCCGATGCGTCCGCGCCGGAATGCGGATTCGCCCCAAATTCCCGGCGCGCCGCCTCCGGAGGTTAACATTCGAGTCGCGGGAACGACAACACCGCACTGCAGAATTTCCCGGCGCGCCGCCTCCGGAGATTAACATTCGAGTCGCGGGAACAGCAAAACGACTGTCCGAATTTCCCGGCACGTCGCCTCCGGAGATTAACATTCGAGTCGCGGGAGCGACAACACCGCACTGCAGAAATTTCCGGCACGTCGCCCCCGGCGCCTGAAGTTCGAGTCGACGGGAACGGCGAGACGATCGTCCGAATTTCCCGGCGCGCCGCCTCCGGCGCCTGAAGTTCGAGTCGACGGGAACGGCGAGACGATCGTCCGAATTTCCCGGCGCGCCGCCTCCGGAGGAGGCGAATATGAATAACCGCCGGTGAAACCGGCGGCTCCTCCGCCCCCTTCAACCGGCAGCCCCGGAGGGGCTGAACTTACCGGACGCGCGTCACGGAAAATAACGCGCGTCGATTTCCATGCCGTTTTCTTCGAGCATCGCCCGGTATTCTTCCAAAAATGTCGTCGTTTTGTGATGTTCGCGTTGGTTTTTGATGTAACCGATAATCGTGTCTTTATCACGCCACGCGTAAGTCAGCGCGGCATAGCCGGCCGCCCAACCCCCGAACAAGGGAAATCTTTTATTTTCTTTAAGCCAAAGCGAGGACGCGACTTTTATCTCTCGAATGAAATCGGCGAGCGCCATGTTCGGGTGAAGATCCGTGAGCATGTGAATGTGCTCCTCCATTCCGTTTATGCGATAGAGCCGGCAATCATGCTTACGGACAATACCCCAAATGTATCTGTACAGCGCTTCGCTGTCTTCGAGCGGAAGCGCGCGAACGCTGTCCTTCGTGCGGAATACGATGTGGTAAAGTATCTGCCGAAAACTCGTGGACATGCCGGCAATGAGATAATGCGCCGGCTTCACTTCGCAAGGTTAGTTCAGCCCCGCCGGGGCTGATTGTCGGGAGGGGGCGGGTTTCCGCCGGTTTCACCGGCGGTTATTCACGTGCGCCGCCTCCGGCGGCATGTATGTTTGCCGGGCGTATTCGGCATGTACGTTTGCCGGGCGCCTCCGGCGTGCACGTTTGTCGGACGTATTTGGCGCAGGCGTTTACCGGCAATATTATTACCGCCGGAAATTTTTACGCGCCGCAGAAAAAAATTAGTTATTAAACCGGAACAGCGCCACGTCGCCGTCTTTGAAAATGTATTCTTTGCCTTCAATGCGGTATTTGCCGGCTTCGCGCGCGGCGGCCGTTGAGCCCAGACCGGCGAGGTCGGCAAAGGCGACGACTTCGGCTTTAATAAAGCCTTTTTCGAAATCCGTGTGAATCACGCCGGCGCATTGCGGGGCGGTCATGCCGCGCTTGAATGTCCAGGCGCGGACTTCTTTTTCGCCGGCGGTGAAATAGGACGCCAAACCGAGCAAATCGTAGCTTGCACGAATCAATTGCGAGACGCCGGAGTCCGTGACGCCGAGCGATGACAGATATTCTTTGCCTTCTTCCGGCGAGAGTTCGCCGAGCTCGGCTTCGACTTGCGCGCAAATCACGCAGACGCGGGCGTCGTGTATATCCGAAATATACTTACGTACGGCGGCGACGTGGGCGTTCTTCGACGGGTCGGCGATGTCGTTTTCGGCGACGTTGCAGGCGTAGAGCACCGGTTTCACGGAGAGGAGCGCAAAGAATTTCATGCGCGCGCGCGCTTCGTCGTCCGCCGGCAGCGAGTTTGCCGGTTTTCCTTCGTTCAAGTGCGCGATGAGTTTTTCAAGCAACGCGACATTGGCGGCGGCGTCCTTGTCTTGGCCGCGCGCTTTTTTCTGATTCTTGTCGAGCTGCTGTTCGCAGGATTGGAGGTCGGCAAGGATGAGCTCGGTGTTGATGACTTCG
>JAVBUU010000046.1:0-2745 GCA_031555005.1 Opitutales bacterium
CGCGCCGCTTTGCCGCGCAAAATTTCGAGCGAATCCGGATTTTTCTTTTGCGGCATCAGGCTGCTGCCGGTCGTGAAATTATCCGGCATGACGGCGAATCCGAATTCGCTGCTGCTCCACAAAATCAAATCTTCGGCGACGCGCGAAAAGTGCGTGCCGCACAGCGCGCAGGCGGACGCAAACTCGATGAACAAGTCGCGGTCGGCAACGGCGTCCATGCTGTTTTGCGTGACTTGCGGGCGGCCTTTCGCGTCAACGAATCCGAGTTTTTTCGCGGAAAATTCGCGGTCGATCGGCAGCGTCGTGCCGGCGATCGCGCCGGAACCGAGCGGGCTGCGATTGGCGCGTTCGATGATGCCGGCGAAACGCTCGCGGTCGCGTCCGAACATCTCGACATAGGCGAGAATGTGATGCGCGACGCTCACCGGTTGCGCGCGTTGCAAGTGCGTGTAACCGGGAATATAAATTTTTTGATTCTCACCGGCGACGTTAACCAAAACGCGCAGCAACTCTGTAATTGTTTTTTGGATACGCGCGGCGGCATCTTTAAAAAAGAGGCGCATGTCGGTCGCCACTTGGTCGTTCCGGCTGCGCGCCGTGTGAAGTTTTGCGGCCGCCGGCACGCGTTTTTTCAGTGCCTGCTCGATGTTCATGTGGACGTCTTCGAACGCGGTTTCCCAAACAAATTTGCCGGCGTTGATTTCGCCGAGAATCGCGTCGAGCCCTTTGCAAATCGCGTCGCGTTCTTTGCCGGTGATAATGCCGACATGCGCGAGCATGGCGGCCTGCGCTTTGCTGCCGGTAAAATCGTAAGGCGCGAGCCGTTTATCGAATGAAACGGATTCGCTGAAACGAAGCATCAACTCGGCGGGCCCTTCGGAAAAGCGTCCGCCCCAAGTTGCCTGCGCCGGTAATTTTGCCGGTGATTTTTTTGCCATGACGCGCGTTAATGCGAAATGCCGGCGGCGTGGCAATAATAAGGCGCGGACGCGCGCCGGAGCCGCCGGTTTTCAGACGCCGACCAAATGCTCCCGGACAATTTCCGACATGGTTTTGTGCTGCTTGGCGGCGAGCTTGCGGATGGAATTAATCGTGCGTTCCGGCAACCGAAGCGTGACCGGTTTGTTGCCCGCGGGTTTTCTGCCGGCATTGATGCGCTTGCCGCCGCGCGCAACAAGACGAACACGCCCGCTTGCAAAATCTTCGGGTGTCGCCTCGGGGTTGTCCGAAAAATCAATATCCTCGTCCCGAATATTTCGAAAACGTCGAATCTGCTCAGGCGTAAACGGCTTAACGTCCGCCAATGTTGCTCTGATTATTTTTTCCATAGTATCTTTTCCTTTCTTGGCGACTCGCGGGGCGATCCGAAATTAACCGGATTATGCCGGCACGATCCGTATGTGTTACCGCCGTAACAAAAGCAGCGTTCGTAAAACCGATCGTTGTTTCGCGAGGCTCGCCGTAATCCTTGCGCGTGTCGGCTTCGGTTATTCGGGCAGGATCAAGAAAAACGCCTATCGCTTGCAGGAATGCGATGCCGTGCTTTGCGATATTTGCCTCCGCCTTTGCCGGATCCCACTCGAATTCCATGAGAATGACCGTGCAAAATTTTGTTTGATTGTCAACGCCGTTAATCAAATCACGCAACCCCGCCGGCGGCATTCAACATTACGCCGTAAATTTCATTGCCCGTTGCCGGCGCTTCCGCTCATTTTTTCAACATGTATATTCCGCCGGAAACACGCGCGCAACTCGACGAAATCGCCAAACGCATTACGCATCTTTGGAAATTTTTGGACGTACCCGGCAAACAACAACAACTCCGGCAATTCGATCACCGCATGAGCGAACCGGATTTTTGGAACAATCAGTCAACCGCGCAAAAAGTTATCGCCGAATCGAATCAAATCAAAGGGCTCGTCAATCCGGTCATTGAATTTTCCAAAAAATTCGAAGACGTCAAAACGCTCGCCGAACTCGTCCAAGACGCGCCGGACGGCTCCGCGGACGCCGAACTCGCCGAGATCGCCGAGGCCGCCGGCAAAATGCTCGCCGAAGTTGACGACCTCGAAATCTCGTCCTTCCTCACCGGCCCGCACGACAAATCAAACGCCATCGTCTCGATTAAAGCCGGTGCCGGCGGCACCGAAGCGTGCGACTGGGCGGATATGCTTTTCCGCATGTACACGCGCTGGGCGGAGCGGCGCGGTTACAAAGTCGAAGTGGACGATGTTCAAGACGGCGAAGGTGCCGGCATCTCGACGGCAATTTTCCGGCTCGAAGGCCCGAACGCCTACGGCTACGCGAAGGCCGAGCGCGGCGTTCACCGGCTCGTGCGCATCAGCCCGTTCGACTCAAATGCGCGCCGGCACACGTCATTTTGCGCCATCGACGTCGTCGCCGAAATCGACGACGACATCGACGTCGAAATCAAAGACGAAGATTTGCGCGTGGACGTTTACCGTTCATCCGGCAAAGGCGGCCAGCACGTCAACAAAACCGAGTCCGCCGTACGCCTCACGCACTTGCCCACCGGCATCGTCGTCGCCTGCCAGCGCGAACGCTCGCAGCATACAAATCGCGACGTCGCGATGAAGATTTTGAAGTCGCGCGTTTACGAAAAAATGCAGGACGAAAAACGCTCGGAGATGGAAAAATTTTACGGCGACAAAGGCGAAATCGGCTGGGGCAACCAAATCCGCTCTTACGTTTTCCAACCGTATCAAATGGTGAAAGACCTTCGCA
>JAVBUU010000079.1:0-5776 GCA_031555005.1 Opitutales bacterium
TATTTCAATTTGCGGACTTCGCCGGCGATTTTTTCGGCGAGTGTTTCAAGCGCGGCGCTCATGCTTTCGACATAAATTTCCGGCGATGTGCCGGTGAGCGGCGTCTTTATGTCGCATTCGCCCGAGGCGAGCGTTTCCCCGTTTTCGAATTTTGAAATCCGCCAGCGCGTGCGCAGTTCGACGGCGTTGCCGAAAACGCCGTCAAACTTCAAGACGGAGACCTGAATCTGCAAGGCGTCGCCATAGACGTCGAGCGCGGGGTCAAGCGCGAGTCGTTCGGTGCCGAGGTTGCGGGCAAGGTTTTGGGTGAAGACGCGCGTGCAGGCTTTGCCGAGGGGCTCGAGCCAGAGGTCGTTTTCCAAAATGTCCAGGCGGTTCGGCGAACGCCGGCAAAGGATTTCGGCGCGGTCGAGGTAGGCCGGGATTTGGAGGCGCGCCACGCTGAGCGCGATTTGCGGGCGAAGGTTTTCTTTGTCGACCGGTTTCGCGGGCGCTGTGTTCAGGACGTAGTAACGCGCCGGGTCTTGTTCCGGTTTCGGGAAGAGCGAACCGCATCCGGAGAGCGTTGCGGCAATGGCTGCGAGAAGGAATGTGTTTTTGAGATTCATATGATGTCGTTCGTTTCGGGTTGCGTTCGTTGTTCGCGGTGCGGGCGGTTATTGTGCTTTTTGTTCTTCGACCGGATTCGGCGCGTATCCGTCAGCCTGTTCCGGTCTGCCGAGCAGCAGTGCGCTCGGGTTGCGTTTGAGATAGTCCATGAGCGTTTTGAACGAGAGCGCCGCGTCGTTGATTTGTTCGAGCAGTTCGGCGACTTCCAGGCGGACGTTCGAGCCGGGTTGAGTCATGAGGCGGATGTTTTCGGAGACGCGTTCGATGCTTTTCAACGTGGCGCGGCTTTGTTCGGCCGTTTTTTGGAATTCGGCGGAAACCGGGTCCAATTGGGTGTTGATATGCTCGGTCAGCTTACGCAAGTCGTCGATGGCGGCGTTCAGATTTGCCGGGATTTTTTGGAGGTCTTCGTTTTTCAGCAGCTTGTCCGCGGATTCGACGACTCCGACGACGCCTTTGTTGATCCGGTCGAATTCAATTTGATTCACTCCCTTGTCGATCGAGGCAAGCAGTTGCTCCACTTTGGTCGAGATGACGTCGAGGCGTACGCGACTGATTTGGTCGAGTGTTTGCATGACGCTTTTCATGAGCGTGCCGAGATTCGACGTGAGGGTGGGGATTTCCAAAATGCCGGAAGGCAGTTGGCGTTGGTGGAATTGTGCCGGTGTGTCCGGGTGGTAATCCAGTTCGACGTAAAGCATGCCGGTGACGATGGAGAGCTGTTGCAAGCGGGCGCGCAGGCCGCGCTCGATGAGTTCTTGCCGGTCGTCTTCGGAGGAAAAATCGTCGAGGATTCCGCGCCCGGAGAGCAGTTTTTCTTCGATTTCGATGATAACGGGGACGCTGTTGTCGTCATCGTTTTGTTCTTCGGTGCGTATGAGCACTTGGGATACTTTGCCGATGGTGACGCCGCGGAATTTTACCGGCGAGCCGATGTCGAGGCCGTTTACGGAGTCGTCGAAATAGGCGACAAATGTTTTGCTTTTGCTGTTGAATTGGCCGGAGCCGAAGAGGCCGACTGCCACGATCGCAAGGAGGATGCCTCCGAAAACGAAAACGCCGATGAGTGAAGTGTTGGCGGGTTTGCTCATTGTTTGATTCCGGCTTCGCGGTTAAGGAATTGGCGAACGCGCGGGTTGTCCGAGTGTTCGCGAAGATGGTTCGGATTGCCGACGGCGCCCGTGGTTTTGGTTTCGACGTCGAGGAAGATGGCGTTGTCGGCGACGGCAAAGATGCTGGCAAGCTCGTGCGTGACGATGACAATCGTGGCACCGAGGCTGTCGCGCAGTTGCAGGATCAGGTCGTCGAGCAGGCGGGAGGTTATCGGGTCGAGGCCGGCGCTGGGTTCGTCGAGGAAGATGACTTCGGGGTCGAGTGCCATGGCGCGCGCAAGGCTGGCGCGTTTCACCATGCCGCCGGAGATTTCGAACGGGTAATATTCCTCGAACCCGGCAAGCCCCACGAGCGCGAGTTTATAGCGCACGATATTGTCGATTTCGCGCCGTGAGCGTTTGGTGTATTCGCGCAGGGGCAGGGCGACGTTTTCGGCGAGCGTGAGCGATGTCCAGAGGGCGCCGCTTTGATACATGACGCCGAAATCCCGGAGCATGGCGACGCGCGCCGATTCGTCGGCGGCGGTAAAGTTTTTTTCCTTAAAAAAGATTTCGCCGGCAGCCGGTTGTTGCAGCCCGATGAGGTGCCGGAGGAGCGTGCTTTTGCCGCAGCCGGAGCCGCCCATGATCACAAAGACCTGCCCGCGCGGGATGTCGAACGTGAGGTCGCGCATGACGACGTTGTCGCCGTAGGCCATGGTCAGGTTACGTACCGAAATGTGCGGTGCGGCGTCCGAGGGTGCGGCGGGACTGGCGGGTTTCGTTTCCATTCGGTTACGGGCCGTAAGTTCAGAAGAAGCTTATTGCTTCGAAAAGCACCGCGAAAACGGCGTCTGCGACAATGACAAGCGTGATTCCCAGTACGGCGGCGGAGGTGGCGGCATCGCCGACGGATTGGGCGCTTTTACCGGCGACCATGCCGCGGAAGCAGCCGGCCCCCGCGATGAGCACGGCAAAGAAGAAGCTTTTGATGATGCCGGAGGTGAAGTTAGGCATGTTGATGGCCGAGATGATTTGATGCCAATACTGGCCGGCGGTGATGTCCATGGACGTCGCGACGACGAGTCCGCCGAGGATGCCGAACAAATCCGCATAAAGCGTGAGGAAGGGCAGCATCAGCATGAGTGCGATCATGCGCGGCAGGACGAGATATTCGATCGGCGAAATGCCCAAGACGCGAAAGGCCGCGATTTCTTCGGAGCCCTGCATGCTGCCGAGTTGCGCCGCAAAGGCCGTCGCGGTGCGCCCGCACAGGATGATGCTTGCCATGAGGACGCCCATTTCGCGCACCATCGCGAGCCCGACGAGGTTTGCGACATAAACGGTGGCACCGAATTGTTTCATCTGCACCGCGCCGACGTAGGCGAGAATCAACCCCGTTAAAAACGAGATCAGGGCGACAATCGGGAGTGCGTCCGCGCCGCAAACCTGCACCAACAATCGGCATTCGCTGAAGCGTGTGCGCGCTTTACCGCGCGCAAAATTGCCGGCGGCGATAACGGTTTCGCCGATGAAGCTGAATGCCTTCTCCCACGAGGACTTGCTTTGCAGGCCCCATTCGCCGAGGCGGACGAAGAATTGCGAGCTTTCCGCAATGTGATCTTGGTTGACGCGATTTTTGCGTGCCAAGGCGAGCTCGAGCAGTTTTTTGACACCCTCCGGGAAGGCGGTGAGATCGAGTGCGATTTTTCTCCCTTCGCACAATTGGCGGAGGTTGAGCAAAAAGGCGACAAGGCTCGAATCGTAACGTTTTAATTCCGACGTCTCAAATGCGATTGTTGCCGGTGCGCCGGCGGCAATTTGTTCAACAAGCTTTTGTGCGGACGGGATGGCAAACTGAATGCTCCATTCGCCGCCGATGCGCATTGTGCAAACATCCGTGCCGCCGGAATTGATTTCGGCGACGGCGCGGGTTTCGGAAAATTTGCTGCGTAGGCTTCGAAGCATTCTGCGGATGAAGGATGAAAGCGGGGGCACTGAACCGGTTTTTTCGGGAAAAACAAGCCCCGCGTTTTGCGGCGCAGCCGGCGGCGAAGTTGTTCGGGGGAATCGGTCCGGCGCGCTTATCGGGCGGCCGGCTTTTCCTCCGGCGCATTTTTTGCCGGCAAGTCGGCGAAGGCATCGGTTACGGCGCCGGCAATGTAAAACCGGGTTAAGCTCTCAACCGGCATTTCGTGCCCGGTTGTCGTTTGGAAAATCCTCAAACCGTCCTTGTTTCGCAGGCAGAAATCAAGAGAACCCGTATCGATTGTCCTCGGGAATGCCGGCGTTTGCGCCGGGTGGCCGTGTGTGTTTATCGGGTTGGGGCGCGATCCGGCGCGGAAAATCGCGACCAGCCGGAGATCCGCGCTTCCGCGATCCGGCGCGATTCCGTATCCCTTGCCGGCGAAGGTCTTTTTGAGCTCGTCAACGACGGCTTCGCTGAACCCGGCCGGCAGGCGCGAGACAATGTCCGGCGTGACGCCGCCGATCGGTTGCACGAAAACCGTCGAATACGGCTTCATTTCTTCGGCGGTCGGTGTCTGCGTGCATGCGGAAATTACGAAAGCGAAACAAACGAGGCCGGCGGCGCGAATTCCGTTCGCGAACAATTCGGTAAATTTTTTCATTTCAGGCACTATTGTCTAAAACGAGGCAGGTGCAAGTCACCGGCAAAAGTTTTGGCGTTTTCATCGGCGCGGGATGTCGCGGCGGCTTTTTTTGCGAAACGGCACTTGCACTGCCGGCAATACTTTTTCCAATCCCCGGCAACATGCGCGAACTCCGCAAAGCCTTTTTTACCGGACTCCTTTTGTGTCTCCCGCTGGCGGTCACGATCTGGATTGTTTATCAGGCAATCAATCTGGCGGCGACGCCGGTGAAGCATTTTGTCCTGTACGGACTTCAAACGGCGTTCGCCATCAGCGACGAGTTTGCCAGGAGTTTTTGGGTCGAGCAGCTCGTTCTTGTAATTTCGGCGCTCATCGTCGTTGTCGCGCTCACGTTCATCGGGTTGCTCTCCCGTTATTTTCTGGGGCGGTTCATCATCGAAATTTTCGAAGGTATCATTGAGCGCGTGCCGATGATCAAATCGGTTTACAATGCCACGAAACAAATCGTCGCCACCTTCGGCATGAAAAACAAGGCGACGTTTAAGCAGGTCGTTCTTGTGCAATTTCCGCATCCCGGTTGCCGGACGGTGGCGTTCGTCACGAACCGAGACCCCGGCGAAATTTCGGAAGCGCTCGGCGGCGGCCCTTATGTCCACGTTTTTGTGCCGACTACGCCGAATCCCACCGGCGGCTATTTCCTCGTATTGCCGGAGCGCGATGTGATTCCGTTGAAAATGAGCGTCGCCGACGGCATGAAGCTCATTGTTTCCGGCGGAGCGGTGTTGCCGGACGCAAAGGCTCAGTAACGGAACCGTCGGAACGGCTTTTTCGCCTTTATTTTCGGCGACTTGGCGCCTATGTCGTTTCCATGCATCAAAACGCCCGACAAACCCGGTATAAAAGAATTGTTTTAAAACTGAGCGGCGAGGCCCTCAAGAATTACAAAACCGGCGATGCCATTGACACCGTCATGCTGTCGCGGCTCGCCGGCGAACTCCGCGAAATCAACGAACTCGGCGTCCAAGTCTGCCTCGTCGTCGGCGGCGGAAACATTTTCCGCGGTCTCGCCGGCGCGAAAAATAACGGCACCGACCGCACCACCGGCGACAACATGGGCATGCTCGCAACCGTGATTAACGGCCTTGCGATCATGGATTGTCTCGAAAAAAACGGACTCCAAGTGCGCGTCCAAACCGCCATCCCGATGGACAAAATCGCCGAGCCGTTCATTCAGCGCAAAGCCATCCGGCACCTGCAAAAAAACCGCGTCGTCATCTTTGTCGCCGGCACCGGCAACCCGTATTGCACCACCGATTACGCCGCCGCACTGCGCGCCAACGAAATTCAGGCCGACGCGATTTTTAAAGCCACGAAAGTGGACGGCATCTACGACAAAGACCCGATGAAGCACAAAGACGCCGTGCGCTACGAAACGCTCGGTTACGACGAAGCGCTGCAAAAACG
>JAVBUU010000110.1:0-3703 GCA_031555005.1 Opitutales bacterium
CGGCAGTCGCCGGGCGGCATTTTTTTCATGACCAAGCCGCCGATTTGAAAACGGAAAAGTGTTTTTACGAAAAATCCGAAAATCTCCAACAAGCGCCGAATTTCGCGCTTCCGGCCTTGGTCGAGCCAAATTTCCAATTCGGTCGGGCTTTGCCGGTCCCAAATCACTTTTTTGAATTTCAAAAATTCGTCGCCGTCGCGCGCCCCTTTGAGCAACCGCGGCGTGAGTTCCGGGTCGAATGCGCGGTTCACCGTCACGCGGTAGCGTTTCACGACGCCGCCGGACGGATGCATGATACGGTTGCCGAGATCGCCGTCGTCCGTGATCAGCAACATGCCCTCACTGTCTTTGTCGAGCCGTCCGACGCAAAAAAGTTTCCGGCCGGCAAACTCCGGCGGCACCATTTCGAAAACCGTGCGCCCGTTGTGCGGATCGTTGTTCGAACAAAGAAATCCGCGCGGTTTATTCATCAGAAGCAACACGCGCTCCGTATGCGAAATCCGGATACGCTCACCGTTCACGCGCACGTCGTCGGCGTCCGGCGTCACGGATTGCCCGATAACGGCGACATCGCCGTTCACGGTGACGACGCCGTTGGCGATCATTTCCTCAGCGGCGCGGCGCGAGCAAACGCCCGCGAGCGAGAGAAATTTTTGGAGGCGCATTGTTTCGCGTTCGGACATGATGCCGGCAAATACGCCGCGCCGTCGCGCCGCCGGCGAGAAAAAAGAAAAACGGCCACTCCCGTGCGGCCGTCTCCGGTTTCCGGCAACCTCCCTGCTTGCGTTTTCCGATTTGCCGATAATCATTTCTGCCGCGTCGACACAATGTTGACGCATTTGCCCGGCTCCATCCCCCCCCCTTCTTTTTCTCGAACAATGATCCTTACTCCCGCCGAACTCGCCTCTTTTACCGAAACCGTCCAATCCCGGCCGCATTCCTTCTTGGGAATGCACCCGGCAACGATCGAAAAAAAACCGGGCCTTGTCGTTCGCGCTTATTTGAGTGACGCCGAACGCTGCGAAGTCGTCGATGCCGGCAACGAAAAACGCCGGTTTCCGCTAAACCGCCTGCACGAGAGCGGATTTTTCGAAGGGTTCATCGAGGGCGAAAAAAACGTTTTCCCGTATCGTCTGCGTGCCGTGAGTTACAGCGGCGAAGTCCGGCAAATTTACGATCCGTATTCGTTTTTGCCCACACTCGGCGAAACCGACATTTACCTGATCAACGAAGGCAACGACCACCGGATTTACGAAAAACTCGGCTCGCATCCGAAAACACACAACGGCATCGCCGGCACCGCCTTCGCAGTGTGGGCACCGAGCGCGCGCCGTGTTTCCGTAGTCGGCGATTTCAACAAATGGGACGGCCGCTATCACCCGATGCGCATGTTGGGTGCGTCCGGCGTTTGGGAAATTTTCATTCCCGGCATCAAGCCCGGCACGCGCTACAAATACGAATTGCTCGGGCCGAACGATCCGACGCCGTTTTTAAAATCCGATCCCTACGCCGTGAGTTTCGAGCCGCCGCCGAACAACGCGAGCGTCGTGTATGAAATTTCCGGATACAAATGGAACGACGCCGAATGGCTCGCCAAGCGCGCCAAGACCGACTGGCAAAAAAAACCGGTTTCGGTTTACGAACTGCACCTCGGCTCGTGGAAACGCGTTCCCGGCGACGGCAACCGCCCGCTTACCTATCGCGAACTCGCCGACAAACTGCCGGAATATTTAACCCAAACGGGGTTCACGCACGTCGAATTGATGCCGCCGGCGGAACATCCGTTTTCCGGTTCGTGGGGCTATCAAGTCACCGGATTTTACGCGCCGACGCACCGTTTCGGCACACCGCACGATTTCATGTATCTGGTCGATGCGCTGCACGCCGCCGGCATCGGCGTGATTGTCGATTGGGTGCCGGCGCACTTCCCGCGCGACGCCTTCGCGCTTGCCGGTTTCGACGGAACACACCTTTACGAGCACGCCGATCCGCGCCAAGGCGCGCATAACGACTGGGGCACGCTCATCTTCAATTACAGCCGACACGAGGTGCGCGCGTTTCTCGCCGGCAGCGCCCTGTCGTGGTTCGAGCGTTTTCACATCGACGGTATGCGCGTTGATGCGGTCGCCTCGATGCTTTACCTCGACTACTCGCGCAAAGAGGGCGAATGGATCCCGAACCGCTACGGCGGACGCGAAAACCTCGATGCGATGGATTTCCTCCGGCACACGAATTCGCTCGTGCACCAATATTTCCCCGGCGCGTTGATGATCGCGGAAGAATCGACATCGTTCTCCGGCGTCACGCGCGACGTGAACGACAACTTCGGACTCGGCTTCGATTTGAAGTGGAACATGGGCTGGATGCACGACGTCATCGAGTATTTCACGAAAGACCCGCTCTACCGGAAATGGCACCACAACAAGCTCACCTTCGGCATGTTGTATCAGTATTCCGAAAAGTTCGTGCATGTGTTTTCGCACGACGAAGTCGTCCACGGCAAAGGTTCGATGCTGAACAAAATGCCGCAGCACAACATCTCCGGCAAAGCGCAAAACCTTCGCGCGCTCTACGCGTTCATGTGGACATGGCCCGGCAAAAAGACGCTCTTCATGGGCTCGGAGTTCGGCCAATCCAACGAATGGCGTTATGATCAAAGCCTCGACTGGCATTTACTCGAATACATCGACCACGAAGGCATCCGGCGCGTCGTACGCGATTTGAACCGGCTTTATCGCGAAGACACCGTCATGGCCGCGAACGAGCAAAATCCCGGCGGCTTCGAATGGATTGAGGCAAACGACGGCGACAACAGCGTGCTCACGTATTTGCGTCGCGGCGAAAACGACAAATCGCTTTGGGTCGTCGCGTGCAACTTTACGCCGGTCGAGCGTCCGTATCGCATCGGCGTGCCGGAAGCCGGCCGCTGGGAAGAAGTGCTCAACACCGACAGCAAGGAATACGGCGGCACCGGTGCCGGCAACTTCGGCGGCGTCATTGCCGGCGATAAAAGTTGGAACAACCGGCCGCACTTCATTGATGTGTGCCTGCCGGCGATGTCGGCGGTTGTCTTCCGAAAGAAAAAGTAAGCCTTTTTTCGCAGGAGATTACGGAGAACACCGAGAAAAATAATTAACCCCAAAAGAACGCAGGAAACGCAAAAATTGTTTGTTTTTAATTCCGGTTTTGTAATTGAATTTTAATTACACAGCATAACAAAAACAATTTTACTCAAAATAATTTCTTTGCGATCCCTGCGTTCTTTGCGGTTAAAACAAAAACCTCTCAACTCTCCGTGCTCCCTCGCAACAACACTCATCCGGCCTTCGGGCAAACCGACATCGGGCGCGTTCGCCGGCGCAACGAGGACAATTTTTTCTGCGACGCCGGCGCCGGCGTTTTTGCCGTTGCCGACGGACTCGGCGGACTCGCCCGCGGCGACGCGGCAAGCAAAGCCGCCGTTGACGCGCTTGCCGAAATCGTTGCGGAAACGCCTTCCGGCAACGCGCTTGACCGGGGATTTATTGTCAACCGGATTAACGACGCAGTGCTTGCCGCCGTACCGCCCGGCGCGCTCGGCAACGTCACCGGCGGCACAACGCTGACGGTTGCGCAACTTGTATCCGAAAATCAATTACGCATCGGGCACGTCGGCGACAGCGGCGTGTTTGTTTTTTCAAAAAACGGCCAAATCGGAACAAAC
>JAVBUU010000174.1:0-6653 GCA_031555005.1 Opitutales bacterium
GGCGATTTCGCGTCGTGGTCGAAGGCGTGGATTGAGCGTTATGAAGCGGGAAACAGCGGGGAAATCCCGAATTCCTAAACCTCAAAAAACAAAATTTAAAATTACAAAAAAAGAACCGCGGATAACACGGATGGCACGGAAGATTTTTGACCGGAAAATCTAAAAAATCAGCGCCATTCGTGTTATCCGCGGTTAAAAAATAAAAAATGGGAGACAAGTTCGACAGATTTTCCGGCAAAAAAAAGAAGTCGGGTTCCGGCAAGGCGAAGCTTTATCGCGCCGTGAATTTCGACGCTGTCCGGCAACGCGTCGAAGAACGCCGCCTTGCGCACGAACGCGAAAAAGCCGAGGCGATCCGGCGCGCGGCGACGCCGTTGCATCACGTCGATTCTGCTGAAAAAACTTCTTTCAAAAAATTTAAACTGGCAGTCGATTTAAATGAGATGGAGCGCCGCCGGCGAAGATTGCGCGTGCCCGGCGCGTTGATTTTTTGGGCGTTTGTCGCGCTTGTCGGCCTTGCCGCGTGGTTGCGTTTCGCCGGTCTCGGTGAAAAACCGCTGCATTCCGACGAAGCCGTGCAAGCGTGGAAGCTTGGCGAACTGCTCGAAGGTACCGGCTACGCTTACGATCCGGCAGACCATCACGGGCCGACTTTGTATTATTTTTCGGCGTTCGCGGCGCGTCTCGCCGGCGTCGATTCGTTCGCCGGCTTGACGGAACCTGTGTTGCTTTTTGTGCCGGCGTTGTTCGGCGTCGCGTTGACGGCGTCGATGCTTTTGTGGCGTCGCGCCGGTGCGCGGCTCGGCGCGTGCGGGGCTGCAGCGGCGTTTGCGGCGGTGTCGCCGGCCGCCGTTTATTACGCGCGTTATTTTATCCAGGAAACAATTTTGGTCGTGTGCTTTTGGAGCGCGACGGCGTTGGCTTATGTTTTGTATTCAAAAAATAATTACAAAAAGCCGGAAAAAATTATTCTCGCCGTGCTTGCCGGTTTGCTTTTCGGCGTCGCGATTGCGTCCAAGGAAACGTGGATTTTAATGGTTCAGGCGGTAATCGCCGGCGTGATTGCGGGAACATTCGCAAAGAAATTTTCTTCGGGTTCGGTGCGCAACTTAATGCCGGAAACGCAATCGACGGAAGATTGTTGCCGGCAGGATGCCGGCAACGGCACGCAAGATGCGTGCCCCCCCCGAGACCGATGCGTGCCGGTAAAATCGCTCGCGCCGTTTTGCCTGATGCTCGGCGTCGCCGGCGTTACCGCCGCGCTGTTTTATTCTTCTTTCGGAGAAAATCCCGCCGGCGTTATCGAAGCGATGACGGCGTATGCCGGTTATTTCGACAAGGCCGCCGGCGGCGCGCACGACAAACCGTTTTGGTGGTATTTCCCGTTAATCTCAATGTTCAAGGTCGGGAAGTTTTTGTTTCACTCCGAGTCGTTGACGTTGATTGCCGGTGTTGTTTTCGGCGGATTTTCACTTTCCCGCGGCAATGTTTTAAAGCCGCGCGAACGCCGGCTTTTGGTTTTCTCGCTCGTTTCCGGCGCAGCGCTTTTTTTCGTGTATTCGGTTATCGGATACAAGACGCCCTGGCTTGTTCTCGGCGTTTTGCCGCCGTTGTGGTTGGCGGCCGGCATCGGATGCGCCGGCGTTTTTTCGTTTTGTTTGAAGAAAAATAAATTCCGCCCGACGACGCTTTTGCTGCCGGCGGTTGCCGGAGTTTTGTTTTGCGCGTTTCAGGGCTCGGCGGCGCGCCGGTTGTCAACGGAACCGCTTGCGTGCGACGAGCGCAATCCGCTCGCGTATGCACACACCTCGGCGGATGTTTTTCGCGTGCAGACCCTCGCCGGTAATCTTGCGTCGGTCGCGAAACCGGAGGATTTTTTCATTTTGGTTTTTGCGCAAGACGATCATCGATGGCCGTTGCCGTGGTATTTTCGCGCATGGAAAAACGGCTATCCGGCGGCGGTGCCGGTCGATGTTTTGAAGGCGATGAACGCGCCGGTCATTGTCACGGACGAATCGACGGAGGCCGACGTCGCCGGTTGTTTAAACGACCGGGATTACATCTCGGACTTTTTTCAACTGCGGCCCGGCGTTTTGCTTACCGTCCGGCTTCGCCGGGATTTGCACGAGCGCTACATGAATTTGAAAACGGGGGAAAAGGGCGATGAGTAATGCCGGCGGAAATTTTGAAAAACCGATCCGTTTCGGGCATCCGGCCATGCACACGGATTTCGCGATTTTTATCGCCGGCCAAAATGCCGAATATGCCGCGAGCGCCGCATCCGCCGCGTTTCGCGAGCTTGACGGCGTTGAGCAAAAAATCAGCCGTTTCGTTCCTTCGAGCGACATCGCGCGCGTCAACGCGCTTGCGGCGGGCGAGTCGTTGCGGCTTTGCCGGGATGCGTGGGATTGTCTCGCGACGGCGGCAACGATCGCCGGCGAAACGGAACGCGCGTTCGATCCGGCTTGCGGTTTGTTGATCGATTTTTGGAAGAGTTTTCCGGTCGAAACGCTTGAAAATTTTGATTCCGCCGGCAATGCCGCATGGCAGGCGGCGTTGGAAAAACACCGCGCCGGCGCATTTTCGCTCGATGCCGAAACGCACTCGATTTTGTGCGAAGAACCCGGGAGTAAACTCGAGTTGGGCGCGATCGGAAAAGGTTTCGCGTTGGATTTGATGGGGCGCGCGCTCGAGGAAGAGTGGGGGATTTCGAATGTTTTGCTGAGCGCCGGCGGCAGCACGGTTTTGGCGTTGGACGCGCCGCCGGGGCGCGACGGCTGGGTGGTCGGTTTCGGCGCGGAATCAAAATTGCCGCCGGTGACGCTTACGCGGCGCGCGTTGAGCAGTTCCGGTTCCGCCGCGCAAAAAACGCATTTGGTGAATCCGCGCAACGGGCAGGTCGTCGTGCGCGCCGGCATCGTGCGTTCGATTGCGGAATCCGGCGCGGTTGCGGATGCGCTTTCGACGGCGTTTTTCGTGATGTCGCCGGAAGAAATTTCGGATTATTGCCGGCGTTATGCCGGTCGCGAATTATTGCCGGCGGAGTAAAGTCGATTCGCGACGCGCGGCGTGCGGCGTGCGCGTTTGCCGGTTATTTTTTTGCCGGCGGCGTGATCAAGCGTTGCGTGATGTCGCGATATTTCAGGATGCCGTCGGCGATGCCTTGCGCGATTTTTTCGCGATGCGCCGCACCGGAAATCAATGTCGCTTCCGAGGTGTTGGTCAAAAAACCGCATTCCACGAGCGCACCGGGGCAGTCGAGGTCTTTCAAAACGGCAAAGCGAGCGCGCCGCAATCCGCGATCCTCGGCGTCGATTTTTTCGGTGAGCGCGGCTTGGATGTGGTAGCCGAAAAGCGCGTTTCGGCTGTCATGCCGGTGTCCCGGTTCGACGACGGCGATACTGCCGGCGGATGCTTTCTTTTGCGGATCGTTTGTGGAATACATGCCTCGCGGCGTCAGGACAAAGGTTTCGATGCCGCTGGCGCTCGCGGTCGCGGCGGCGTTGAAGTGGATGCTGATAAAGAGGTCGGCATCGACTTTCTTCGAGGCGCGCGAGCGGTCGTCCAATTCGACGAACGTGTCTTTGGTGCGTGTATAAAAAACTTGGAAGCCTTGCTGCCGGAGGATGAATCCGAGCCGCCGGGCGACATCAAGTGTGAGGCTTTTTTCCGCAAGTTTGAGGCGTTTGTTTTCTTTGCCGGGATCTTTTCCGCCGTGGCCGGCATCGATTAAGATGCGTTGGGTGATTTTTTCGCCGGGGATTCGGCGCGGCGCCAAAATCGGGGAAAGGGATTTTTCGATGTCGCGCCGGGCGATGTAAAAAACGTTGTTTTTATTGGCGGTGATTGCGCCGCCGAGCCAGACGCGGACGCCGTTGATCGTGAGGTAACTTTTTTTGTCTTCGGCGTCGATTCGGATGGATTTGTATTTCCACCGGAGGCTTTCGGCGTTGCGCATCGGCTGTTGCGAAAATCCCCAAATTTTGAGGGTTTCGTTCAGGTTTGCCGTTTGTGCGATTGCCGAAGTTGGCGCGCACACAAAAAGAATTCCCGCAAGCAGCAGCCCGGCGGGAATTTTTTTTGAAAGCAAATACGCCCGAAGATTCATTCCGGACTATTCCTCGTCGTCGTGCTCATCCTCTTCGTCTTCATCATTCTCGTCGATGTCGACCGGCTTTTCGTTGTAGATGAGTTTTCGTTTATTTTGGGGGAGCGGCGTGAGGGTGGTGGTGATGGAGCGCCCCATCAGTTTCGAAACATGGTCGGGCGTGCCGACGTGCGCGAGTTTTTCGAGCGCCAGTTTCACCATGTCGTAGCCGACTTCCGGGTGTTCGAGTTCGCGAAACCGGAACGACAGGATGAGTTTGAGTTTGTGCCCTTGGAAAAGGAAGTTTTCGGCGCGTTTTACCTTGATCATCAAGTCGTGTTCTTCGCAGCGGGGGCGAAGTTTGACTTCCTTCATCTTGGTGGTGGTCGCCTTTTGTTTTTTGAGTTTTTTCGACTCTTCGTATTGGAATTTTCCGTAGTCGACGATGCGGCAAACCGGCGGGATTGCGCCGGCGGCGATTTCGACGAGATCGAGACCGTAGGCGCGGGCGCGGTTGAGCGCGTCGGCCGTGGCCATGAGTCCGACTTGTTGGCCGTCGGGGCCGATGACGCGAACTTCCGTTGCGCGGATACGTTCATTCCGGCGCGGGCCTTGCGGGACGTTGTTGCGCCCGTAGGGGGGGCGACGATTGCCGCCGGTTTTGTTTCCTTGATAGGGAGGGCGGTAACCGCCGGGTCGCTGCTGGGGGATGGCCATTCAGTATTTTTTGTTTTGGAAAATTTTCGGGGTCAATTTGCGTGCGCGTTTTCGGATGACAACAGAAAAAGGGAAGAAGTGCGCGCATATCGTCTGCCGGAAATCCGGGCGCATTTTCCCGGCGCATTTTTTGATTCTTTTGCGGCGATTTTGAAATCAGTGTGCGGCGAATACGAAAATGACGTCTTCTTCAAAAATTATCGATTTGTTGCGCGCGGCGTCCGGCGAGGCAGGTGTTTTGGATTACGCGGCGTTCACGGAGATTGCGCTGTATGATCCGGCGTGCGGCTATTATCGGAAAAACCGGCGGAGGGTCGGGAAAACGCGCGGCACGGATTTTTACACTGCCTCGTCGCACGGCGCGATTTTCGGAAAACTCGTGCGCGCGGCGGCGGTAAATTTGTTCGGCGCGGAATTTTGCCGCGAGTGCGCGTTGGTCGAAATCGGCGCGGAACCGGGTCAGGCGTTGTTTGCCGGCGAAAAAGAATTTTTTAAGGAGATCGTCACCGTGCGCGTCGGCGAACCGGTTGTGTTGCCGGAAAAAGCCGTCGTTTTTTCCAATGAGCTTTTGGACGCGTTTCCGTTTTCGCGTTTTATTTTTAAAGCGGGCGCGTGGCGCGAACTCGGCGTGAACGTCGCCGGCGAAAATTTGTTCGAATGTCTGTTGGACGGTTTTTCCGGCGAAGACGCCCGCGCGTTTGCCGGCGGTCTGCAGGCACCGCTTCGAGACGGCCATGTTGTTGATGTGTCTTTGCGCGCGGAAAATTTTTTGCGCAATCTCGCCGGCGGAAATTGGCGCGGCGGGTTGATTTTTTTCGATTACGGCAAGACGCTCCGGGAGTGTTTGGAGGTTTTTCCGGAAGGAACCGCGCGCGCCTATTGCGGACACCGGCAACACAACGATTTGCTTGCGGTGCCGGGCGAGCAAGATTTGACCTGCCATGTGCTCTGGGATCGGGCGGAGGAAATTTTGGCGAAAGCCGGGTTTCGGTCGGTTCGCACGGAGCGCCAGGAGGCATTTTTCATGCGCCGGTCCGCGGACGCGGTTGCCGCGATAATGGCGTCGCCGGACACCGGTTGCGAAAATGAACGCAGCCGGTTGCGCGAACTGCTGCATCCGGCGCACTTCGGGCATAAGTTTCAGGTGCTTTCGGCCGCGCGCGGGCCGCTTTGATTTCCTCCGGAAAATTTTTTCATTCACCCGTAAAGCGGATATCGGCGCGGGAAATGTGACCGGGGGCGAAGCGGCGCATCCCTGACTAACGGGAAAAACGGAAACGGGGAAAATTTTTCTTTACCTAACGAATACATTTCGTATGCGTTGCAGTAGTTGCAATCACCATGAAAAAACTACTCTTATCCGCTGCCCTCGTTATCACCGTCACTGCCCGCGACGTCGCCCTGGCGCTTGAATACACCTGGGACGGCGGCTCCGGGAATTGGTCGGATTCCGCCTGGACTTCCGGAAAAGCTTGGACTGACGGCGCGGATGCCAATGCGGTTATCAATGCCGGCAGCGTGCTTGTAACCGAGGATGTCACCGCCGGCGGCGTTACGCTTTCGAACGCGACATTAACATTGGATTCCGGAAAAAAGCTCACTGCCGGCACCATCACGTTAGGTCCCGGCGGGAATCTTATTTTGCGCGGAAACAGCACTAACACCGTGCTTGCCGCGGATATCAATCTTAACGGCGGCTCTATCGGCATGACGTATGGAAATGCCGCGCAAATGACCGGAAAGTTTACCGGCAGCGGGGACTTGAAACTCGATAACGGCTCCAATCAATGGAGTAACGTATTAACCGTCGATCGTTCCATATCGGCACCGACGGAGGAGGAGCCCAATA
>JAVBUU010000100.1:0-8491 GCA_031555005.1 Opitutales bacterium
GGCGCGTCCCACTGGCGAAAACCGCATCGGCGCGCGGTGCTTTACCAAATATCGAAAATGTGATTTTGGACGGCGAGATCTTCGGGATAGAATTCGCGAAATCCGGGAAGGCTGGTAAACATGGCGGTCGTTTTGATTTAAAAAAAAGAGCGCATGGAATTACTCCCGTGCGCTCCCTGTTGGCAAGTGCCAAGCCGGTGATTATTTCTTGTCGAGCTTGTCGAGACCGACCTTGCGAAGGCGCTCTTTGAGCTCTTTGCCGGATTTGAACTTGATGACGGCGCGGCGCGGAATGACGACGTCTTTTTCCGGCTTGCGCGGGTTGCGTCCGACGCGGCTCTTGCGAATCTGGATTTCGAACACGCCGAAATTGCGAAGCTCGACATTGCGTCCGGCAAGGAGGGCTTCCATGATCGTGTCCAAGGTCATTTGGACGGAATCACGGATGTGTTTTTGCGGAAAACCGGTTTTCTCGAAAATGCCGAGAACGATTTCGCGCTTCGTGAGGTTAGGTTGTGATGCCATGAGATTTCTTTTTGATGACTAAGGATTCTTGTAAAAGGAAGCCGGCATGATGCTTTCGCATCTCGTCGCGTTCAAGAAATTTTTAACCCGAAAGGGAAAAAGTTTAAATGCGACTGCGCCGGCGCGCAATTGTCGTATGACAAAGATAAATTTGCAGGGTTTCGTTTTTTTTAAATGACGCCTTTATTTTGCGCCGGCCGGCGCGCCGGATGTATCCATGACGCAAATACGCTTTCCGTCCCAGGAGACGGCCTCGATGCGCGTGGCGCCGGCGGGGAAACGCACATGCGTGAAGGCGTTTTCCGGCGAACCGGTGCCGGCTATACAGATGCGGACAAGTTCTTCGCCGGCATAAGTTTCAAATGCGGCTGCATTTTTCCAAACGGCATGCGAAACGATAACGTCGGCACCGGTCGGCGCCTTTGAAATACCTTTGTCCCGCATCCCTGTCACCGGCAATTGCTTGGCATAGGCATCGACACTGTTGGCGCTGATGTAATAGATCGCCGGGCTGTCGGGTTTCCGGTATTTTTTCGCATACGCAATCAATCCGTCGCATTGCGTCTGAGTGATCGTAAGTTGCCCGCGCGAATAATCATCCATGTCTTTGTCGATCGGCTTGAGCATGCCGACTTTGACGAAAAAGTCCGTAAAATCCTGCTTATTGGTGTCGCAAACGTTTTTCATGAAAGCGAGTTGTAACTCACCGTTTGATTTTCCCTTTTCGTCGGTGTTGCGAACGATTTCGAAAATATCCGGCAGGAAGTCGGGATTTCCTTTGCCGACGACTTTGCAATAAAGCTCCAACTGCCAAAGCGGGCAAAGTTTCACAAAGTGGTCGCCGCCGTTTTGGTAGCCTTTCATTTTATCCTGGCCGCGCTGGCAAAGCCATTGTTCGCCGGCGATTATCGCCGAATTCAGATACGAATTGAACCGACCGCCGACAATTCTGCCGTCGCCGTCGTTGCACGACTCGACTTCGAGTTTTTTGCGTCCGTTACCGGGATTTAAAATGTAATTTACCCAAACCGAATAGAGGTTGTTCGTCACTTCGGTGGTAGAAACCCACTTCATGCCGGGGCGCACTTGGTTGACATGACCGAACTCGTGCGCGACGCCCCAACTGTTTCCCGGAAGTTTGTCCGGATCGGCGAGATTGCGCATCGTGTTGTTATGAAAGGCCGCACCGAGGCCGTCGGCGTGCATGAACCCCTTCCAGATCACACGCCCGAACATGCGGTTTTTCGGCTGCCGTCCGTATTTTTCCAGCCCCATTATGTCCTGCTCGGTTTTGATGATTTTGTCGTAGACGTTAATGAGTTCGACGCCGCGGTTCGGGCAGTATTTTTTCAATTCTTCGACCGGATAAACAAGGTGAACATGCTTGCCGACGATATCGACAACCTCGCAAGCGGCGTTGTCCAAAAGTTTCTTCCAATCTTCGCTCGTATTTTTGCCGGCATAAAAAACGCCGTTTATTTTTCCGCCGGCGATTTTAATTTTTACCGGTGCCGCAGTCTTAAAATTCGGTGTGTAATAAGAAATATACGCCAGGCCGGCCTTTTTCATTTCGACGGAATTAATCCCTTCTTGCAGCGGATAAGTTTTGTCGCCGCCCGCACGCCCGAAGTTTGTCACACGCAAAAAGATTTTTTCGCCGCCGGTGCCGGCGACTTCGATTTTCGCGGTTTCGCCGGCATCAAACCAAATGCCCGTCGGATTTTCAAACCGGCTGTATGCATTTGTCTTAAGACGCTTCGCCAACGTTTCAACCGGTTCGTAAGCCTGAAATTCGGCATTGCGGTATTGCGCTTCGTCCGAAATCCCGGTCGCGGCACCGGCAGGCAAAACGGAATCGGCGGCAACGCCGGTGCCGGGGATGACAAAAGAAAGCGCGGCGGTCGCGGCGAAAACGGAAAAGGTCCGAAGTGAAATCATGGTCAACCGGATATCATGCCGTTCGAACAAAAGTTCCCGGAAAAAGACACGCCGTACGCCGAAGGCATTCTCGGTTGTTGCAATTTCGGAGGCGGGCCCCATTTCCGAAAAACATGGAATTTCTTTTCGTTCTCCTCGGGCTGACGCTGATTTTAATCGGTATTCTCGGCAATTTTTTACCGGTCATCCCCACACCGGTAACCGCCTGGTGCGCCTATCTGCTTTGTTTCATTTGCATCCCGGACGGCCCGATCAATGTGCTTTGGCTCGTGATTGCGACAGGCCTCACGATTTTCGCGCATGCATTCGAATTCGTCGGCAGCTGGTTCGGCGCAAAATGGTTCGGCGCGACTTGGCGCGGCGCGCTCGGCGCCATGATCGGCGGGATCGGCGGCTCGCTGCTGTTTCTCTTTCTGCCGATTCCCTTCGGCGTGCTGATCGGGTTGGTGACGGGGTCCCTTCTCGGCGCGCTCGCCGGCGAATTGCTCGGCGGACGCGACTGGGGCGAAGCCGGCAAAGCGGGAATCGGCGCAGTCATCGGCAACCTCTCGGCGATGCTGCTCAAACTGTCCGTGTGCCTTTTCCTGCTGGGAGCTTTTTTGGCGCTCTCCGTCTGGCATCTCGTCGATAACTTCCG
Source organism: Opitutales bacterium (assembly GCA_031555005.1). GTDB lineage: Bacteria > Verrucomicrobiota > Verrucomicrobiia > Opitutales > UBA953 > CALNBE01. The sequence continues at coordinate 3,101 of JAVBUU010000100.1, forward strand.
GTCGGAACCGGCAAAAACCGAACTTCACGCTGAACCGGAAAACAGGTCCGGCGCGGTTATTCGATAACGAACAAAACTCCGCCGACGCGGTTCACCGTCATCATCGAAGGCGCACCGGCCGCGCCGGTCGCGCGTGTTTTGTCCGAACTCGTCACGCCGGAAGCATTCGTTGATACTTCATTCCCGGCCCAGAGATCGCTGAACTTATTGTAGAAATCGAGAACCTCTTCGGTAGAGCCGACCGAAATTTCGGTCATTTTCGCGTGCGTCGTCACCGGGTAGGTTTTCACGACAAAACCGGCAATCGCCTTTTGGGCGGCGCGTTGCGCCGAACGTTCGACCGGATTGGCGGGCACCGTCGCCCCCGGGATTTTCGTGCGTTCCGCGACGTCGCCGGACGACATCGGACGCGTCGTGTAAATCCGCAACGCCTGATTCGCGAATTCCAAATCAATCACGACCTCGGTTACGAGCAGCGCCCCGGTCGTGTATTCCTGCAACGACACCGAACTGATCCGCTCCGTGCGCCCGTAGTAAGATTGATTCGTGCCGTCCACGCGAATCCCGAACACGCCCTTGTTGGGAATCGAGCTTTGAACTTTCAACGCGCTCGCCGGAACGGCGATGCCCAAAAACGAAAGAAGGACGAAAAACGGCAACGATTTTTTCATGTCCGGAAAATTGTTTTCCGGCGCGGTGCCGGCAAACGCATTTTTGCTTTTCTCCCGGCACCCGCCCCGGCAGCATCCGGGATTTTACCGCCATGCCCGCAAAAAAATACTTCGCCGCACAATTCAACCGTGAACCCGCCGTCGTTGCGCACGCCCCCGGCCGCCTCGAATTCATCGGCAATCACCTCGACTACAACGGCGGCCCCGTTTTCGGCGCCGCGATTGACCGCTACGTCACCATCGCCGTCAGCCCGCGCGCCGACAACAAAATCGTCATCGCCAGCGAATCTCAAAGCGTAAAAGTCGAAACGACGCTCGACACCGTCGCACCCGCAAAAGGCGAAACCTCATGGGGCAACTACCCGCTCGGCATGTTAAAGGTTATGCGCGACGCCGGCATGGTCACGCCGCACGGCTTCGACATGGCGGTCACGAACGATCTTCCGATCGGCGCCGGCCTGTCGAGCAGCGCCGCCATCGAGCTCGCCACCGGCTGTGCGCTGGCAAAACTCTACAACTTCCCGGTCGATAAAAAGAGTATCGCCGTCCTCGGACAACGTGCTGAAAACACTTTCGTCGGCATGCCCTGCGGCATCCTCGACCAAGGCTGCAGCGCATTCGGCAAAGCCGGCTGCCTCGTGCTTATCGACTGCACGAACAACGAATTTTTCACGCGCCCAATGCCGGAAGGCACGCACTTCTGGGTCTTCAATACGCAGAAAAAACACGCGCTCATCGACTCGTTTTACTCGACGCGCAACAAGGAGTGCAAAGAGGCGTTCGCGATTTTGCGGGAAAAGAACCCGGCGCTCAAAAACCTCGCCGCCGCCACGGAAGCGATGGTCGAGGCCGCCAAAAACGAGCTCGGCCCCGACCGCACAAAGCGCGCCCTGCACGTCGTCCGCGAAACCGGGCGCGTTGCCGACACCGGCAAGGCGCTTGATGCCGGAGACATTAAACGCATCGGCCAAAATCTCACCGCCTCGCACGAAAGCTCGCGCACGCTGTTCGAAAACAGCTGTGAAGAACTCGATTTCCTCGTCGAGCACCTCGTCAAAATGCCGGGCGTCCACGGCGCGCGCCTTTCCGGCGGCGGCTTCGGCGGCGCAGCCATGGCGCTCACCGACGACACATTTAACGCCGAGCAGGCGAAAAAACTCGTCGCCGATTACGCGGCACGATTCGGCAATCCGCCGTCGATCTTCCACGCAAAAACCGGCGACGGCGCCGGCTTGGCGTAAACTCGGACCAAACACAAAAAAATCCCGCCGGAGCGCAATGCCGGCGGGATTTTTTTGCGAAAAATTATTCTTCTCTTTCCTTTAAAAACTTCGCCCAAAGCGACGGCACCGGCTCGCGCACGATTTTGCCGGAAATCAAATCAATGGTTGCGTAAACCACCGTCATGCTGCCGTCGGCCAAAAGATGCTCGCCGCGCGTTATTTTGAAAAACCAAACCACGGACGTCCGACCGGCATAAGTCGGCGACATCGTAATTTCGACAAGATCGCCGACGCGCGCCGACACGCGGTAACTGATATCCAATTTAATCTTCGGAAAACCCTTCAATTTCCCTTCGTTTTTCACCGGAATATTCACTCCGTTTTCGCGCCAAAACGCAGTCTCCGCTTCATCGACCCAAATCGGAAATCTCGAAAAATGAACGATTCCGGCGGCATCGGTTTCAACAAATTCTACGCGGTGTTTATGGTGAAATGCGGGTTTCATCAGGTGACGCTAAGCGAACTTCTTCCAAAAATGCAAGAACGGGAACGCACCAAAGGCGGCGCGAAGGGCAACGATGAAGAAACCGAAACGGAAACGGGCGTGTGGCCGAGAGAATTCATCCTCGCGAAGCAACGCAACGGTCCCGCCGGTGACGGCGTAAAAGTGTCCGTAATGTTCCGGAAAGACCTCGCCGCGTTTGAGTCGGCGGCGCGTCCGCAGAGATGATTTCGAAAGGGAATTTCGGATTACGTTGTAAGGTTATGGCCTATTCGCGGTCTGCGCCCGACGGATTTGTCGATCCGTTGTAGTTTTCCGCGAGAGAAAGCCATTCCGTAAACAAACTCTCGTGATCAAGAAATTCCTGAAACGAGAGGTTTGTTCCCCATTTTTCGTTTAGGCGGGATGCAAGGAGTTTTTTAACGTCATCGGAAAATGTGCGGCAAAGGATAATTCTTTTCACGGCACCGTAGCGGGAGTGAAAGGCGGTTCTGTTAAACAAGGTCAAAGCGCCCGTCCCTTCGTCCGTCCAAGTTTTTCCGGCAATTGAGCAAAACATCGCGGTCACTGCTTCGACAGCTTGTTTTGTCGGGCCGTCTTTCCAAACGACAACGACGATGTCGCCTGAGTCGTGCGTGACTTCGAACTCCACGTTCGGGAAGGAATGCGCCAATTGGAGGCGTATGTTTTTCAGAACGTGTTTAATTTTTTGCCGGCCTTCGATGCTCAAAAGGTTCGGCGCGTGGTTTTCGTGTGTGGTTTTCACATAAGAAAGGTAGCACGCGCACCCGTTTCCGCATATATCTTGCAATTTAACGAATAAGGGTATTTTCAAAATTCTTATGCGCGGCGAAAAATAATCCAAGGGGACGGGAAACGGGAAAAACCTTTAAAAACGGGGGATTCTGACTCAAAATGGAGCTTCCTTTTTACCCATTTGTGAGAAAGCAATGAAGTCCCGAGGCACGAAAATATCGACCATCCGGTTGCCGGCAACGACTCGTGAACATTATTTGACGGGCAAGGCGGCGTTGAACATCCCCTCGCCTTCGGGATCGGGCGATTGGCACTTTTGCGAGACATTCGTCGGCCAAGACCCGTCGATTTACCCGGTTGCCGGCGTGACGACGATTTCGACCAATGACATTTTCGGCGATTCCGGGATTTACGACAGTGCGCCGGTCTTTCGGGCGCGGGGATATTCGTCGTCGTCGCCGGTGTATGCGGCTGATCATTTTCGTGCGGTCGCCGACAAGATTGTCACGCTCCTTAAAAACGGATACCCCTTGACGAGCGTAATCAATTTGGACGATTGGTTTGCCGGCGAGGAGGAATTTTCCCGCATTCGCGACTATCTTGCCAAAGCGAAGCCGCATTTGACGCCGGCGCAGCAAAACACGCTCTCGACGTGGGCGGAGGCGGCAGGAATGCGTTTGGAAAAATTCAGCGCGAATTTGCCTTCACCCACTCGCCGAAACGAGTGTCGATAAAATAATAACCGCCTCCGGGGGCGGATGCCAACGTCGGCTCTCCCGATATAATGACTTCGTTGCCGATGCGCGATTTGCCGCAAAGGGACTTGAGCGCGTTTTGAAGCATTGAGGGAGTAACGACAATTTGTGTCTCGGCGTTAATTTGTGCCTTGGCCGTTTTTCCGAAAATCCCTTTTCCGGTGCCGGTCGCAAGAATCTTCAAAATCGCCTTTTGTAACCCCGAAAACGCCTCAAACATGCGGTCATAATTCGTTGTTGTCGGCAATTCGGCCAAGACCGCAGCCGTCGCTTCCTCGCAGGTCAAATCGGATTCTTGGATTTTCTGGAAAAACAGGCGCGCGCGTTCCGGGCTGCGTTCAAACTTTTCCACAAAGACAGGACAAAGGAATTCAACGATGTCCGGCGTGATGCGCCGGGCGTTTTGCCGCATGAGCCGCCTGCCGATTTCTTCCGCGAAATCGGTATTGAAACGCGGTAACTCAAATGAACCGGCAAAGCCGTAAAACGGGAGAACGTGATTTTGAAAAAGCTGTTTGAGCAAATCTTCATTCGATCCGGCGAAAACCGTCTTTATCGACCCCTTGTTGGTATCAAGGACAGTGCGAAGATTTCGGATAAAACCGGCATTCTCCCGGACGATTGCCGGCTTGCCTTTTGCGAGTTCCTGAAACTCATCGAGAATAAACAAAACCTTGGGGTGTTTTTTCAGCAGGGCTGAAATCAATTCCGAGAGTAATTGCGTTTGCGTTTCTTCCGGCGCATCGGAGCTAAACGGCGCAAAAGAAGCCCCGACCCCCGACGGAATCCCCGCGCTCACCGTTAACCCGCTGCGTTTGCGCTTGAACCAATTAAAAATACGCTTGGTGAAAGACGCCGGTGCGCGTGATGCAATCTCCACAAGAAATGATTGCACCTGCTCACCCTCCGAGGCGTAGAATGAGTGATAGATGACCAAAAAACCGTTCTCTTCCGCAAGCGTCGTTAAATCTTGTTGGAGAAAAGTCGTCTTGCCCATACGTCGAGCATCGTAGATTGCCCGCGCATGACTGCCGCCTATAAGAAACGAATTCATCAACATCCGGGCGGCGTCCGGACGGGCAACAAACAAAGGGTCTTTAAGGTGTCTCTGCGGCATTCTCAAAAAATATGAGATTTTATTTTAATAAATCAACATAATTTATGTAAAATTATAAAATAAAAATCAATAATTTCGCCGATTGCCGCCTCGCCGCCCACGCAAAAAAGCCGCCGGAAATCTCCCGGCGGCTTTTTGTCGGTTTGACTTGACAAACATGGCGCAACGTGACTACGTTTGTTCCATGATTGCGAAAGAAACCTACATTCGCGCCCGGATTGACATGAATCTGAAAGAAGAGTCCGAACGCATCTTAGAAAGCCTCGGAATGACAACTTCGGAGGCAATCCGTGTGTTTTTAAATCAGGTTCGGCTTCGTCGCGCAATTCCGTTTGACCTGCGACTCGATGACAATGCCGATATTCTG
>JAVBUU010000097.1:0-8140 GCA_031555005.1 Opitutales bacterium
TTGACGAGCGTATGCCAGCCGATTTCATCTTTAAATTCTTCGACGCCGGCAAAATGATATGGCTTAAGCCCGCGGTTATAGGACTTTTCTTTCAAGATATTGAACTTTGGCGAAGGGCTTTTCCCATAGAAAAAAATAGTATCATGTTTTCGTGCGAAACGCGTTTCAGTAGCTCCGCCCGAACTGTAATTCCAAATGATTTCGTTAACGTGATGATCGGTTCCAAAAATTTCATCTAATATCGAGTGCATCAAATGACTGATCCGCCAGTCACAATGGACGAAAATGCTGCCCGTCTCAGACAAAAGTTCTTTCATGAGAGACAGTCGCTCAAACATCATTGGCAAATAGGAATCCAATCCTTTGCCCCACATGTCGCGGTAAGCAACAGTCTCAATAGTTGACTGTTTTTTCGTAATTGAATCTTTGTCGTCCCCGATTGGAATTTCCATCATGAAGTCCGCACCAACATCAAATGGCGGATCAATATAAATTAAGGCTCTGTCTGAAATTTGAGCAAAATTAGGTTTCCAACGCTAACCTCGGCAATGGCTTGTGACATTTTTAACAAATGTCACAGGGGGCTAATCGATTTACGGTTGAACTTTATTCAACACAGGGGAAGGGAATTTTTAAGGAAGATGTCCAAACGATTTGGGCAATTCGCGACAAAAACAACGACAAGATTGTCGCATTTTGCGGCATAAACTACGGGGCGGAATGCGCGGCGAAACACATTGCGCTTGCGCTAAATGAGCGCGAACGCGCCGCCGGTGATTTTAGCTTAGAAGATTTACCCGTTTAACCGTGTCGCAGTCCGATTTAATCGGCTGCGACGATTTTGTTTTGCGGTATGACGATGCCGGCGGATTTGACGCCGGCGAGGTCGCCGAAAACGACGAAACGCAGCAAGTTTTGCGGTGGGATGAGCCGGAAGCGCTCCGGCTCGACTTTGGCGAATACTGCCGGCGCACGGGTTGCGACGGATCCGTCGCGTCGCGTGAAGCGCGTTTTTGCGCGTATTACGGCGGGAACTCCGACGCGCACAACCGGCGCGAAAAGCGCACTCTTTCGGCGGCTGAAAAGGCGGCGAAACAAGCCAAGCGCGCGGCGTGGCAGAAATACCGCGCACGTCGCCGGCAGCCGATCCAATGGAATCAAAAGAATCGGCAACGGCGCGCGCGATCATTCGGGATGATCAATCATTGCGTCGGTTATCTCGTCGGAGTGTTACGGCGCGGGGGCGTCGGTGCGTTGGTTCCGCTTATTTTTGCGGTTGGCGAACACGGCAAGCGTCAACGTGAGCGCTTCCATTTAAACGCCGTTGAGCGTGCTTGGCGCGCGTGTTTTCGCACGAAGGACGTGCCTTGCCCGAAGGTGCAACGGAAGATCCGCGAGGCTGTCGCTAAGTCACTTTTAACACAGGGCGTTAAATTTTTCCAACAGCACGGAATTTTCAAAGAGGGAGGCAATAGTTCCGACCCCTTTACGCGGGGGAATTGTCTCGGAAAGAATAAAAGTAAAACGATTAAGATCCCGCCGGGGCGGATTGTCAAAGAAAGTGCGGAAAACGAAGCGGGGGAAACCCGAAAACGCGGGCGTTGGCGACGCGCTGTCGCGTGGAAGGCAGCGCGCGGGGCGATTGAGTGCGCGCAAGCGCATTGGCCGGGGATGAGCGTCCGTTTTTCATTCAAACACGTTTACGCATGGCTGAATCGCAACGGAACGCGCGGTTACGATATCGGCGAACTGGTGAAACTTTACCGTGACGAACACGAGACGCACGGACTTTTGCTCAAATGGCACGGACGCGGATCCGATGCCGGCGAAATTTTCGAACCGTCCGGGCTGATGTCTGATTTGCAACGCGAGGTTGAAGCGAGCTTGGAACCGTTCTGGTCGATGATGAACGATCACGGCACGGCGCGCCGGAAAAAGCGCCGGCAACAAATTCGCGCGCAATACGGGCATGTTTTCGGGGGTAGTAACCCATTCGCCGCCGCGCGAAACGTCGAAAAAACGACAAACGACGAGGACGAATTTTAGCGCGGCGCGGTGCCGCGTGTATCCAAAAAACAAATACAAACAAAATGGCAAAAATAACAATCACGATTGAAGACGGGAAGCTCGGTGACCTCAAAGGCATGACGGTCGGAATTGACGGGGAACCGGAAGATCCGAAAAAGGAAACGGTTGCGCAAAGCATCGGAATGCTTCTCGTTCAAAGCATTCCCGCGCTGCTTTCCGATGCCGGCGCGAAAAGCGTTTGCGTTCGCGATTTGCGGAAATCGAAAATTCAACCGAAGGCATCGGAAGGGCTGAACCGATGAACCCGGCAAAAACCGTGTGCCAAATCGTTGACGGCGACAAAGTCGGCTTCGTTCGTCTCGACGGTTACGAGTTCGGCGGCGGAAAGCCGCTTCGCGTCAAATGGTCGCGTGTCGATTTATACGATGCGGCAACGGATTTCGGGATATTGCCGCCGAATCTCGTCGCGTGGTTCAACGCGCAAAAACAATTCCGCCTCCTGCCGGCATGATCCGCTCCGACACGCTTTGCCGGCAATGCCGGACGCATTTGCGGCTATCGCAAGTGCAATTCGCGACGTTGCTCGGAGTGCATCCGAACACCGTTTACAAGTGGGAGCGGCATCGCGCCGTTCCCACGCCGTGGCAGCTTGGCGCGCTTAATTCGCTCAATGCGGCATCCGTCGAGGTGCCGGATCCTGCCGGCGAAGATCTGATCTTAACGCCGCGCGTGCTCATCACGAAGCGCGGCGCGTTCGCCGCTTTTTCAACTTTGTTAAAATCCGCATGAAAACCTCAAAAATCAAAGACAAATTCGGCACGGTGTTTAATCCTGCCGTTCACCAAGCAATCAAGGGCACGCCGCGCTTTAAAAAAGACGGTTCCTTTGTGCCGTTGAAGGGTAAAGCGGCACTGGTTCCGAAATCGGAATTGCCGCCGCCGCGCAAAAAACGCGCGAAAATTGCCCCCAAAGGCACCGAATCAGCACAACCAAGCGACGAAAAGGCGCAAGAAACGCAAGAAATCGGGGACGAAAACAGCCCCAAAATTGCCCCAAACGTCGAAACGCCGCCGGCGAATTTGGGGGGCGATTCTCTTTTGCCCCCAAACGAGAAATCGCCCGGCGTGATCGTGTTTGAGACACCGGCAAACGTGCTCGGTTTGGAGATGCCGAAAATCACGTCGGAACCGGCACCGGTTACGGATCCGAACGCGCCGGAAAATTCCGGTGAAACGCCGGCGGCGCCGTCCGGCGAAAATTCACCGGCGGAAGAGCGCAAAGGACTCACCGGCACCATCGGCGCGGATGACATTCCGGACAGCGGCGCCGTTGTTGAGCAAGTGCAAGGGATGCTCGCCTCGGATGCTTGCGCGGAAATGCTTGAAATGGTCAACGTGACGATGTTCGGCGACGGCATGACGATGAAGCCGGTCGAAAAAGAAAAGATCCATAACGCATTCAAGCGACTGTTCGGCGGTAAGAATTTTGAGGTGCCGCCGTGGTTGGATCTGACGTTGTGCCTCGGCACTTACTACGTTGTTCGCGTCAAATACATGAAACAAGTCGCCGCAACGCGCCTCGCCGAACAACAGGCCGCCGAAGCGAAAGCGCGCGCCGCCTCCGAACAACGCCGGGTGGCGGAAGCCGAACGCAATCGCGTCAAGGTTGGCGGTGCCGGCGGCACGGTGGCGTTTGATCCTGCCGGCGCAACACTCATCGGAAAGGGCGCGTGATCATGTTCCGGTTGCAAGGTCACATCGCCACGTGCGGCGGCACGGAGTCCGGCAAAAGTAATTCCGCGAAATTCATCGCAAAACTTGCCTACGACGCAAAAACGCCGGTGCTCGTGTGCGATCCGTTTTTGTATAACGATTGGCCTTGCGACTGGATCACGGCGAACCCGGAGAAATTTCTTACCAAGGCGAGGCAAAGCACCGGCTGTTTGCTCGTGGTTGACGAATGCGGCGAGATGATCGGCCGGAGCGGTCTCGCCGAACAAATGAAATGGCTTGTGCGAGCATCGCGTCACCAAGGGCACAAAGTCGTTTTGGCGATGCACCGGGCAACCGACGTATTGCCGACATTTCGCGACAACGTGAGCAATTTGCTTTTGTTTAACGTAGCTGCCGACAGCGCGCAAATTTGGGCGGAAACATTCCTTGATCGCGCGCTTTTGCGCGCCCCGGATCTGCCGCAATTTCACTTTGCGTTGAAACGCCGCTTTCAGCCGGCGCGCTTTTTCAATCCTTTGCCTGTCGTATCCAAATAATGAATACAAACATCATTTACAAATTCACTCCGGAACAACTGCGATTAACGAACCGCAAAGACGCTGCGCGCGCCGCCGGTGATTCGCCGGGGAAAATTTCCGAGAAGAGCCGGCGCGGATTTAAACGAGATCGGCTTATCACCGGCGCGGAAATTCTCCTATGGTTAAGAGAGCATCCGGACTTTTGCATAAACGACGTTTACCCGGTGACGAATTCGCCGCCGTGAAAGGATTTGAAAGGAATTGAAACGATTTGAAAGACAACGCCGTGGAAGTCCGAACGAAGAGCCGCCGAAAATGGCGGCTCTTTTGTTTCACCAAGACTAACACATGAAAATCAACTACACACACGCAGGCATCGCGCTCGCCGTTGGCGTTATCGCCGGCGTTATCGTCGTCAATCGCGGCTATCTTCTCAATGTTCCTTTCGGAACAATCGGGATGCCGCAAACGATCAAAGACGAGCTGAAAAAGCTCGGCGCGATTAAATAACCGGGGATTACCGAAATGGCACAGTTCATTTTTCCGCCTGACCGCTACGCCAAGTTAAAAGGCTTTTCGTCGGTCGCTCCCGGCAACATCGCTTATTGCGACATGGACGTTGATCGCGATTATTCGCGCGTCATCCTCCGAGCGTCCGCGACCGGCAAAACCGATTTCGCCGATATCATTGACGAGGTGCGCGTCGTCGTCAACGGCGTGTCGATTCGCACGCTTTCGCCGTATGAAATCCGCATGATGAATGCGATCAACGGCAGCGCGTACAACGACGTGCCGGCAAATTCGCTCGTCATCAATTTCCGCGAAGATCATTTGTGGGATACGCACGGCGCGGACACATTGATGTTGTTCGCAACCGGCCTCCGCAGCTTCCGAATTGAATGCAAGGTCAAGACCGGCATCACGTCGCCGCAACTCTGGGGCGAATACGCTTACCTGCCTCCGACGCCCGGCATCAAACCGACGCAAAACGTCGTTCGCCATACAAAGACCGTCGATTTGACATTCGGCGCGGCCGGTGAACTTCCGTTCCGCAATCAACCGTTCTTCGGCGTTGTCCGCCGCTTGCTCATTTACGGTTCGCTCGTCACGGCGATTAAATTCCGCAAAGGCGAAACCGACTACATTCAGGAAATGGATCGGCAGTCGAACACCGACTGGCTCAAAGTGAACGGACTCGTGCCGCAAACGAACGTCATGGTGCTGCCCTTCGACTTGACGCAACGCTCCACGGACGGCGAACGCGCGCAAGCTCTGTTCGACGCCAACGGCACGATGCTTGATCCCGGTCTCACAAACTCGGAACTGCGAATCACGACGAACGCCGGCGGCAACGTCCGTTACGTCGCCGAATACTTCGCTCGCATTCCGGACTAATCGGAGGCCGCAACAATGTCATTCTGGGACGGCCTGCTTGATAAGGCGCAATCCGCCGGTGAAGCCGCGCTCGCCGATGTTCTCGGTCTTTCCGGAACGTCCGGCGAGAAAACCGACGTAGGCGTGAAAACCACGCCGTCGTCAACCACTCCGAGCGTGGCGCAACAAAACGCCGCGCTCGCCGGCAACGCCGGCGCGCAATCGCAAACGCCGGCGTGGTTGGTTCCGACCATGATCGGCATCGGCGGCGTTCTCGTCGTCGGTGTGCTCGTGTTCGCGCTCACCCGCTCAAAATCGTAACCGCATGGAAGGCGTTTCCGTCGATACCGAAATCCGCTCGCCGTCCGAGGCGATTGCGAAAGCCCTCAATCAACTTACGATTGGGGGATTCGGCGATAAGAACATCGCGTTCTCCGGCGCGAAAATGTCCACCGAGCATTCCGAGTCGCAAGCACCGTCAACCAACACCGGCAAAACGTCCGATTACACAACGGCGTTCAATTTGCCCGGCTGGGTGATGCCGGTCGCAATCGGATTCGTCGCCGTGTTAGCCGCCGGCGTCGTCGTTCTGGCTTTTCGCAAATGAGCAAAAACGGCGAAAGACTTTGGCAAGTCGCTTCGTGTCTTTTCGGCGCGTGGGATGAAGCCGCCCGCCGGCACGCCATCGCTTGTCCCGGCGACAATCCCGAAGCGTTTGCCGATTTCCTCGCCGGCGAAGTCGCCGCCGGTCGTTCGCACGTCGTGCATTGCTCAATCGACGGCGAGCGCAAGGGCACGGCGATCTTTTCCGCTTACATGGATCGCGGCCGCAAGGTTGCTTACGTTCAGGCCGGCGCGTGCGATCCGAACACGCCGGACGGCACTTTCTGGAATAGCGTCCTGCCGCAAATCGAAGACGCCGCGCGCGCGCTCGGTTGCGTCCTCATCATCACCGGCACCGCTCGCCGGCAAGTCGCCATCAACTACCGGGATCACGGCTACGACGTGACCTCACTCGAACTTACCAAATCGCTCCGACATGGGCATGTCTAACTCCAAGTCGTCAAGCACGACGTCAACAACGACGAACACCTCCTACGAGGATCGTTCCGTGACCGCGCAAGATTCGCTCATTCTCGGTGATCACGCCGGCTATCAAACCGGTTTGCAAAACCTCTCAAACGTCACCGGCGACGTTTACACGAGCATTCAAACGCTTGACGCCGAAGTCGCGAAAACGGCGATTGATTCGGCAACGTCATTGGGTCTTACCGCAATGAGCGGTTCAGCCGACATCATCAAGACCCTTTCCGCCGATTATTCCGCCGGGCACAACGCGATTTTGAATTATTCCGACTCCATCATCCGGCAAACGGGTGAGCAATTCGCGGCCGCTTCCGCCGGCGAATCCGGCCGCCTCACCGCCGCCATCGGCGAGTCAGTCCAAACCGGCCTTGTCGTCGCCGGCCTCGCCGTCGTCGCCGTCGCCGCAATCTACTTTTTCAAACACTCGAAAAAATGATCTCCGATCGCAAAAACTTCGTCCTGGATCGCGTGCAAATTTTCGCCGCCGGTCAACTCGCCGAAACCATTTTAATTGAGGCGAATTATTACCACATTTTTTCCGTCGAAGTCGAAGACGCGCCGAACACTTGGAAGGAAGCGCCGGGCAAGCGCGCTTACATCGATGTCGAAATCGGCGAGGGCTCCCGCTTCCGCATGGTGCCGGGGCAACGCTACAATGTTGACGAGGCGCAAATAAACGACCGCGTCGTCTTCCGGCGCACTGAACACGCACCCGCAGACAAGGCATTGCGTGTTTATTTCGCTTACGGGTGGGATCGCCGCCCGATGTCAGCAAAAGCACCGTTCGAGGATCATCGCAGCATCTTCGACATCGCCGCGCTGTCGATTTCCACCGGCTACGAAGTCGCCGCCGCTATTGCGCCGATCCTCGCACCGATCCGTGAGGCCGTCGCAAAACTCAACATGCCGATTTGGACTCGCACGCTGTTTCAAATTTCCGGCGGCGTTGAAAAAACAGGCGGCAGCGATTCGACGCCGGTTGCCGCAAAGAAGCTTGTTCAAATCGCGACGGCTGACACGGCGGCAATCAAACGCCGCATCTATCTTTTGCAGACTGCCGCAACGCCGGAAAATCCGGGCACTTTCTTTGTTTGTTTAGGCGCGTATCACGGCGCGCGCATTCGACGCATTACGCTCAATCGCGAATTGCCCGGAGGGTCGCCGATTTCCGGCGTGAACTGGTGTTCAACCGGCAATGTCGGTTACGCTGAAATCGACGGCGGCGACGCGCTTTGGATTTGGTCGGCAAATGCCGACAATCCCACCGTGACCGTTGTTGTTGAGGAAGTGTTTCGCGGCCCGTCGCCGCGAATCGTGGAATATCCGCGCACCGACACCGACACGACAACCCCGCCGCCGTTGCCGGCTCCGACGACGCCGGCGACTCCCGAACCCGAGCCG
>JAVBUU010000024.1:0-14246 GCA_031555005.1 Opitutales bacterium
TGCGCGACGGCGAGCGAGGCGAGCAGGTTTTCGCAATCGAGTTTCGTTTGGCCGTAAGGATTGATCGGCGCTTTCGGCGCGGCTTCGTCGATCGGCATTTTTTCCGGAATACCGAAAACGGCCGCCGTTGAAGAAAACACGAATTTCTTCACGCCTTCTTCGAGCATCGTTTCGAGCAGCCGGAGCGTGGCGACGACGTTATTTTTGTAGTATTTGAGCGGGTCGGAGACGGATTCGCCGACGTTGATGAACGCCGCGAAGTGCATCACCAAATCGATTTTTTCTTTGCGCAGCACTTGGCGCACGAACGGCTGATCGGCGAGATCGCCTTGGTAAAAAGGCACTGCCGGCGCGACGGCTTGCCGGTGTCCGTAAATGAGGCTGTCGAGGACAACCGGACGATGTCCGGCGGCGATAATTTGCCGGACGCAATGGCTGCCGATGTAACCGGCTCCGCCGACGACGAGGATATTCATAAGCGGCTGCGAATAAAAATCGGAAATCGGAAATTAGAAATAAAAAAACCGCGCCGTCGCCGGCGCGGTTTTTTGAGTAATCGCGGATTGAGCAATCCGCGTTACGGGATTTATTCGCCGCCGCGCTTGTTGTCGTGCCGGTTCGCGTTGTGCGAATGCGGGCGCCGGTGGCTTTCGCCGCGGCTGAAGTTTTGCTTGCCGCCGCGGTTGCCGTGGCGGAATTCGCCGCCGCGTCCGCGTCCGTGACCGCGTTGGTCGCGGTATTGTCCGCGCCCGCGCTCGCCGCGCTTGTCGTCGCGTTCGCCGAATTTTTTGTCTCCGGTTTTCGCTTTCGTTTTGCCGGTCATGCCGAAGAGATTGCCGAAAAACTTTTTGATTTTTTCGAACAGACTTTCGGAGGGTTGCACCGGCATTTTTGCGGGCTCGATGAGGAGCTTTTGGCGCGGGTTTCTTTCGCCCGGTTTGCCGTCGTTGCGTTGCGTCGGCGTCCAATCGCGCCCTTGCTCGCGGCGCTCGCGGTTGCCGGCGGAATCGGTTTTGCCGAAGGGTTGCCGGTCGCGGCGTTTTTCTTCGCGCGCTTGGCGTTCGCGTTCGGGATTCATTTCCGCTTTGAAGGAACCTTGCGAGACCGGCGGAACGAATTCGTTCGGACCGGTTTCGGCGGTTTCCGTCGTTGCTGCCGGTGTTTCGCGGTCGCGCCGACGTTCGCGGTTTTCGGGACGATCGCCGTAGCCGCCCGCGAATTTTCCGGAGAGATTCTCCGTTATTTCGCCGGGGTTTTCGACGACGCCGCAGGAGGACTGCGGTTGATTTTTTCCGTTGCGGGAGCCGTTGCTTCGTCCGATTCCGCGACGCGCTTGCGTGCGGGATTCGGCGGGAGCATCGGCGGTTTCGGCGGTGTTTTCGATTGCGGCTCCGGCGGCGGGAATGCTGCTGAGCGGCGGGAGTTCCGCATGTTCGCTTTCGAATTGCGATTCGCTGAGACGCGGGCGCGTTACGGGTTCCGAGGCAGAGGGTTGTGCTTCGGTTTGTGCGGATGTATTCTCAATCGGAGCCGGCGAAACATCAGACGCCGGGTTGATATCTGCCGGCGTGTCGGCTTGTTTTTCTGTGGAGTCCATTGACTGTATTTTTTGTTGTTCTGACGAAATGGCAAAAGTCGGCGCCGGCGCTTCATTGCGCGGCGCAAAAGGCACGAGCGATTGTTGGGTTAGTCGTGCGCGAGGTTCATATTATCGGCGGGAAGAATAAATTTCGTTGCCGCTTCGGGTTTGAATGAACTTTTGCCAAGGCGCGGATTGCTAAGGATTATCCGCGGGCTGGAAAGTATATTATTTTTTCCCGCGCCCTGCTTGTTTTTGCGGTTTTCGAAAAAAAATCTTGAAAAAACGAATTTTTCGAACACCTCGCACTTTCGTGAAAACAAACGCGACAGTCATTTTGACTTCGAAGTGGTATTGGCGGTAATCCGCCGAGGCCACGTTGTTTTTGCATAATAACAGAAAAGCTTTCGGCGGTTAACCGGTTTTCGGTTCACCGCCTTTTTTGCAACCAACGCACTCCTCGGGAATGAATTTCCGACGAGTGCGTTTTTGTTTATCCCGACCTCCCGACCGTTCCGTTTCACCTCTCCGACAAAATCAAAAAAACTTCCTCACATGATAAAACCCGACTTCAACGAATTCGAAAAACACTGCGCCGGCGCCAACCTTGTGCCGGTTTGCCGCGAATGCCTCGCCGATACGGAAACGCCGGTGTCGGTGCTCGCGCGCTTTGCCGGCGACGAATACGTTTTCCTTCTCGAAAGCGTCGAGGGCGGCGGCGAACGCTTCGGTCGCTATTCCTTTATCGGCATTAATCCGCGCGGCATTTTTTCCGTAGAAAACGGAAAAGCGTTTTACGCCGACATCGCAGGCGGCACGCGCCGGGAACTCGCTTTCGACAAATGCCCGCTCGACGTGCTCCGGCAAATCATCGGCTCC
This sequence comes from Opitutales bacterium, assembly GCA_031555005.1. Lineage (GTDB taxonomy): Bacteria > Verrucomicrobiota > Verrucomicrobiia > Opitutales > UBA953 > CALNBE01. The sequence goes on from JAVBUU010000024.1 coordinate 2,459, forward strand.
GTAAAGCCCGCCGAACTGCCCGGTCTGCCGCCGCTCTTTGCCGGCGCAATCGGATTTCTTGCCTACGAAATCGCCGGCGATTTTGAAACGCTGCCGGCGCCCAAGGCCGTTTTGGAAGATCCGACCGCGAGTCTCATGATCACGGACGACATGATCATTTTTGATAACGTCCGGCATACGTTAAAAATTGTCGCTTCGGCGCGGCCGGAAAATTTCCCGACGCGCCGTGCCGCCTACGACGATGCCGTCGGCCGCATCGACCGCATCGCGGAAAAACTAAAAACGCCGGCGGTTTTTTCGGTCGCCGATGCCGCACCGGCCCCCAAGCCTACGCGATTGCGCGCCAACATGACGCGCGAAGAATTTTGCGAACGCGTCGAAAAAGCGCGCGCATACATTCACGCCGGTGAGGCGATTCAAATCGTGCTTTCGCAAAAATTCACCGCGCCGGCACCGGCGACGCCGCTCCAACTCTACCGCGCGCTGCGCCTGATAAACCCTTCGCCTTACACTTTCTTTTTAAAACTCGGCGAACTCGCGCTCGTCGGCTCGTCGCCGGAAACAATGGTGAAACTTGAGAACGGAAAAACCTCGTTGCGCCCCATTGCCGGCACCCGAAAACGCGGCGTGACGCCGGCGGCCGACATGGTGCTTGCCGATGAGCTTTTGCGCGACCCGAAAGAACGCGCCGAGCACCTGATGCTCGTCGATCTCGGCCGCAATGACCTCGGGCGCACCGCTCAACCCGGCAGCGTGCAGGTGAAATCTTTCATGCACGTTGAACGCTACTCGCACGTTATGCACCTCGTCAGCGACGTCGAAGCCGAGTTGCGCCCCGGTAACGACGCGATTGACTTAATCCGCTCCGTTTTTCCGGCCGGCACACTTTCCGGCGCACCGAAAATTCGCGCCATGGAGCTTATCCGTGAACTCGAACCCGAGCCGCGCGGCGTTTACGGCGGCGCGGTCGGCTACTTCAGCTGCACCGGCAACCTCGATCTCGCGATAACGATCCGGACGCTGAAAGTGAAAAACGGCGAGCTTACCGTGCAAACCGGCGCCGGTATCGTTTACGATTCCGTGCCGGAATACGAATATGAGGAAACGATGAACAAGGCCGCTGCCGTCTTCAACGCCGTGCGACTCGCCGGCGACAACCTCGCAATGTAGCACAACCGTTCCGGTCGCAAACCGTGCTTACGTATCCAAAATCAAATTACAAACAAACCCAATGCTCCTCCTCCTCGATAATTACGACTCGTTCACCTATAATCTGGTGCATTTGTTTTACGCGCTCGGCGCGGAAATCGCCGTGCATCGCAATCGCGAAATTTCCGCCGAATCCGCGCTTTCGCTAAATCCGTCCGGCATCGTCCTTTCGCCGGGCCCGGGTCGCCCCGGCGATGCCGGAATCATGCCCGCGCTTCTGGAACAAGCCGCCGCGAAAAAAATCCCCGTGCTCGGCGTCTGCCTCGGGCATCAATGCATCGGCGAAGTTTTCGGCGGAAAAATCGTCGGCGCGCGCGAAATCATGCACGGAAAAATATCGGAAATCACGCATGACGGAAAAGGCATCTTCGCCGGCCTTGCCTCGCCGTTGAGCGCCGTGCGTTACCACTCGCTCGCCGTCGAGGAAAGCACGTTGCCGGCGGAGCTTGAAATCTCGGCGCGCGCGCCCGACGGCGAAATCATGGGCCTTCGGCATCGAACGCTCCCGATCGAGGGGATTCAATATCACCCGGAATCCGTCATGAGCACGACCGGCAAGCGCCAACTGGCAAATTTCTTAAAATTATGCTCACCGCTTTCCTAAACACGGTCCTCGCCGGCAACACGCTCACTGCCGTCGACACGGAACGCGCGCTCGAAACACTCGCTGCCGGCGATGCCTCGCCGGCGCAAACCGGCGCGTTCCTCGCGGCGCTTCGCATGAAAGGCGAATCGCCGGCGGAACTCGTCGGCGGCGCGCGCATGTTACGCCGGCATGCAGCCTTTATTGATTGCGGACAACGTTCCGTGACGGACATCGTCGGCACCGGGGGCGACGGCGGCATCTCCTTCAACATCTCAACGGCGTCGGCGTTTGTTGCCGCCGGCGCAGGCGTCGCGATTGCCAAACACGGCAACCGCGCAGTCTCCGGAAAGTGCGGCTCTGCCGACGTTCTCGCAGTGCTCGGGTTTAACCTCGACGTCGAGCCGATCATGATGGAGCAGGCAATTAAAGAAACGAGTATCGGTTTTCTTTTTGCGCAAAAATTGCACCCGATTCTCGGACGCCTCGCGCCGATTCGCCGAGAATTAAAAATCCGAACAATCTTCAACATGCTCGGCCCGCTCTGCAATCCGGCGGGCGCGCAAAGCATCGTTCTCGGCGTTTATGACACGAGGCTTGCCGAACTCTTCGCGCATGCGCTTCGCGAGCTCGGCGTAAAACGCGCGCTCGTTGTCGCCGGGCACGACGGACTCGATGAAATTTCCTGTGTCGCGCCGACGCGCGTCGCCGAATTGCGCGCAGACGGAAAAATAAAGAGTTACGATCTTTTCCCGGAAATGCTCCTCGGCGAGAAATACCGCGCCGGAGAAATCGCCGGCGGCGATCCGGAAACCAACGCCTGCATCCTGAGAAAAATTCTTTCCGGCGAAGAACAAGGCGCGCCGCGTGCCATTGTAATGCTCAACGCCGGCGCGGCGATTTACGTTGCCGGCCTCGCGCCCGATTTGCCGTCCGGCCTCGCGCTCGCGGCGCAGTCAATCGACTCCGGCCGCGCGCGACAAAAGTTAACCGAGTTAATAACACGGAGCCGCCGATAATGTCCGACATCCTCCGAGAAATCGTTTCGCGATTAAAAACCGATTTAGTCGAAACGAAAAAACACACTCCGCGATTCGTTTTGGAAAAACAAATCGCCGGCATGTCGCCGCCGCGCAATTTCGCCGAAGCGGCAGGCCCCTCGCAAGCGATCCCCGGCGCAGCCCCCGCGATCATTGCAGAAATCAAAAAAGCGTCTCCGTCGCGCGGCATCATTCGCGGAAAATTCAGCCCGATCGAACTCGCGCTCGAACTTGAAAAATCCGGCGCGGCCGCGCTTTCCGTTTTAACCGAGCCGCACCGATTTCTCGGCGACATCGAATATCTCCGGCAAATCGCGGCCGCCGTGAAAATTCCGCTGCTTCGCAAGGATTTCATTTTTGACGAATATCAAATTTACGAAGCCCGTGCAGCCGGCGCTTCGGCAATTTTGCTTATCGCCGCGATGCTCGACGATTCTGCGTTGAGCGCGTTAGCCGGCACCGCGCACGCGCTCGGCATGTCCGTTCTCGGCGAAGCGCATGATGCCGTGGAATTGAAACGTCTCCTCGATTCGCCGGCGGATTTGATCGGCATTAATGCGCGCAATCTGAAAACTTTTAAAACCGACTTAAACATTACTGCCGAACTCCTCGGAAAAATTCCGCCGGCGCGCCGCCCGGTCGCCGAAAGCGCGATAAAGACACGCGACGAAATTCAAAAACTCCGTGCCGCCGGCACCGCCGGATTCCTGATCGGCGAAACGCTCATGCGCGCCGAGTCGCCCGGCGAAAAGTTGAAAGAACTCCTGTCATGAAAACCGAAATAAAAATCTGCGGTCTCACGAGCATCGACGACGTCTTCGATGCCGGAATGCTCGGCGCGAATTATCTCGGGTTCATTTTGTTTCCGGGATCGAAGCGTTTCGTTACGCGGAAGCACCTCCGCACTCTCGTCCGCGCAGCGCCGGCAACGGCAAAGCGCGTCGGCGTTTTCGTCAACGCGCCGCCGGACGAAATTTTCGCCGCGGTTGACGCCGGGCTGATTGATATCGTGCAATTGCACGGCGACGAAACGCCGGCGTTTTCCGAAAAACTCTCCGAAAAAATCCCGGTTTGGAAATACGTGTATTTACAATCCGGATACGATATCGAACGCGCGGCACAATTTCCGGCGGCGCGCATTCTTGTCGATTCCGCCGGAGGCGGCACCGGCATCCCGTGCGATTGGGCGCTCGCGGCGCAACTCGCGGCGCGTCGCGAAATTATGCTCGCCGGCGGCATAACGCCGGAAAATGCGTGCGCCGCCGTTCGCGATGTCCGGCCGGCCGGAATCGACATCGCCTCCGGCGCGGAAACGCGCGCCGGCGTCAAATCTTTCCAAAAAATGAAACGGCTCTTTTCCCTTTTTAACCAATGAACTCACACTACGGAATCTACGGCGGGCAATATGTCGCCGAAACGCTTATGCCGCTTTTGCACGAACTCGAAGCGGAGTACCGGCGCGCGAAAAGCGACCCGGTTTTTCAACGCGAATTGCATGAAATTCTCGTCGATTACGTCGGGCGCGAATCACCGCTTTATTTTGCGAAACGGTTAACCGATCATTGCGGCGGCGCGAAAATTTTTCTCAAACGCGAAGATCTGAACCACACCGGTGCGCACAAAGTGAACAACACAATCGGGCAGGCCTTGCTGGCGAAGCGGATGGGGAAAACGCGACTTATCGCGGAAACGGGCGCCGGCATGCACGGCGTCGCGACGGCAACGGTCGCCGCGCTTTTCGGCTTTAAGTGCGACGTCTTTATGGGTGCGACGGACATCGCGCGGCAGGCGCCGAACGTAGAGCGCATGCGCGCTCTTGGCGCAAACATTATTCCGGCAACATCCGGCACCGCGACGCTGAAGGATGCCATGAACGAGGCGATTCGCGAATGGGTCGCCGCCGGCGAAGACACGTTTTATGTTATCGGAACGGTTGCCGGTCCGCACCCGTATCCGGTCATGGTGCGCGATTTTCAGTCCGTCATCGGGCAGGAGGCGCGCCGGCAAATTTTGGAAAAAACCGGCGCATTGCCGAACGAGGTCGCGGCCTGCGTCGGCGGGGGCAGTAATGCGGCCGGCATCTTTGCCGGATTTCTCGACGATGCCGATGTCGCGCTCACCGGCGTCGAAGCAGGAGGCTCCGGCATCGCAACAGGCAAACATGCGGCAAGCATCAATGGCGGCCGACTCGGCGTATTGCACGGCAGTAAGACGTTTCTGCTTCAGGACGAAGACGGACAAATTCTCGAAACACATTCGATTTCCGCCGGATTGGATTATCCGGGAGTCGGGCCGGAGCACGCCTTTTGGGCGGCTGCCGGTCGTGCGACATACGAAGTTATTGACGATGATGAAGCCGTTGCGGCGTTTGATTTGCTGGCAAAAACGGAAGGAATCATTCCGGCGCTTGAATCCGCTCACGCGGTTGCGCATGCCGTAAAATCCGCGAAACGGCGCAGTGCGGCAGAAAGCATTGTCGTGTGCCTTTCCGGGCGCGGCGACAAAGACATGGAAAGCGTCAAAAAATTTAAAAACGAAAAACGCTGAAAACTCATGAACCGTATCGAAAAAATTTTTGAAAAATGTCGTGCCGAAAACCGCAAAACGCTCGTCGTTTTCGCCGAATGCGGCTGCCCGACATTGCCGGATAGCGAAGCACTCATTGCCCGGCAAATCGAGGCCGGCGCTGACATTATCGAACTCGGCGTGCCGTTTTCCGATCCGACTGCCGACGGTGCCGTTATTCAGGAGGCTTCGCAAATTGCGCTGCGCGCCGGGACGAAGTTCACGGACATTATCGCCATGGCGTCGCGACTTCGTATCCGTTATCCGGATACGGGATTGATCGTTTTTTCTTATTTTAACGTTTTATTGAATTACGGACCCGCCGAGTGCGCGCGTGATTTGCGCGCCGCCGGCGTCGACGGCATTTTGTCGGTCGATTTGCCGTTTGAGGAGCGCGACGAATTGAAGGCGCATTGTGATCGGGAGGGCTTGCATTTGATTCCGTTGTTGTCGCCGGCGACATCGCCGGCGCGCGCGGAGAAAATCACGGCGGGCGCGACCGGGTTTGTGTATTACGTAACGGTGCGCGGCGTTACCGGCACACGGGCGACGTTGCCGGCGGAATTGGCGGAGCAACTTGAATGCGTGCGGAAAATCTCGCCGGTGCCGGTTGTCGCGGGGTTCGGGATCGCGTCGCCGGAGGCCGCGCGGGAAATCGGGATACATGCGGACGGCGTTGTCGTCGGCAGCGCGGCGGTGCGGTTGGCAATGCGCGGCGAATCGCCGGCGGCGTTGGTGAAATCGTTGGCAGCGGCGTTACGATAACGTGCCGCGCGGGCGTCGTTTTGCGGCGCCCGCGCCCGCCTTGCGGGCTTCGCTTGCGAAGCCGTTACAGACCGACCTGCTCGACGACTTCCAAGTCGTGGCCTTCGAGGCCGACAACTTTGCGCGGGTGGTTTGAAAGCAGGCGGATTTTTTTCAAGCCGAGGGCGCTCAAAATTTGTGCGCCGGTTCCGTAATCGCGCAAGTCGGCTGACACATGCGTCGGCGCGCCCTCCGGCGACGGGATATTTTCCGGCACGTTCTGAGGACGCTCAATGTAGAGAAAAACGCCGTTGCCGGATTTTGCGATGGTTTCGAGCGAAGCGTTCAGGGCGGAAAATGTGTCCGTACCGTTCATGCGGAAAACGTCGGCGAGCAGGTTTTCGCTTTGCACGCGCACGAGGGTCGGTTCGCCGGAAAGTTTGCCGAGCGATAACGCGAGGTGATTCCGCCCATCGATTTTGTTGCGGAAAACGTGTAACGTGAAATTACCGAAGGCGCACGGAAACGGGCGTTCTGCGACGTGTTCGATCAGCTTTTCCCGGCGCGCGCGATACTCGATGAGTTGCGCGATCGAAATCATTTTCAGCCCGAATTTTTTCTTAAATTCGACGAGCTGCGGCATGCGCTGCACGGTGCCGTCGTCGTTGACGAGTTCGCACAAAATGCCGGCGGGACGCAGCCCGGCAAGGCGCGTTCAATCGACGGCGGCTTCGGTGTGCCCGGCGCGTTCGAGGACGCCGCCGGCGCGCGCGCGCAACGGGAAAACGTGGCCGGGCTGCACGAGGTCGCCGGGGCGGGAATTCGGATCGGCGATGATGCGAATTGCCGCCGTGCGATCGGCGGCGCTGATGCCGGTGGTGACGTTTTTCGCGGCATCGACGGACACGGTGAAATCCGTCCGGTGGACTTCGCGGTTTTGCTGCACCCTGGGCCCGAGCCCGAGCCGGCGCAGTTCGGCGTCGGTCGTCGGGACGCAGATGATGCCGCTGCAATAACGGATCATCATGGTGATTGTTTCCGGCGTCGCTTTCTCGGCGGCCATGATGAGGTCGCCTTCGTTTTCGCGATTTTCGTCGTCGGTGACGATGATGAGTTTGCCTGCGGCGATGTCGGCGAGGGCGGATTCGATGGTGTCGAAAGGCATAAAGAAAACGGGCTTTGTTTTATTTTTTAACCGCGGACGGCGCGGATTTCACGGATAAACGGGATATTTTATTTCGGAAGTTTATAAAGTAAGGAAAATTTTTTCTAACCGCAAAGAGCGCAAGGATCGCAAGGCGCGTTTTTGTAATGAGTTTTTAATTACAAGTCTTTGTGTTTATCCGAGTCCTTTGCGGTTATTTTCAGTTTCCGGCGATTTTTTCGGCATCCGTGAAATCCGTGTTATCCGTGGTTTAGGATTTATTTCCCCAACGCTTCGCTGACTTTGGCGTAGGTGATTTTGCCGTCGGCGGTGTTGAGGCCGAGGCCGATTTCCGGAAATTTCGCGACGGCGGCTTCCCAGCCGAGGTCGGCGAGTTTCAGCGCGTAGGGCGTGGTGGCGTTGACGAGGGCTTGCGCGGAAGTGCGCGCGTAAGCGCCGGGCATGTTCGTGACACAGTAGTGCACGACGCCTTCGTCGACAAAGACCGGATTAAGGTGCGAGGTGGGGCGCGAGGTTTCGGCGCAGCCGCCTTGGTCGATGGCGATGTCCACGAAGACGCTGCCGGGGCGCATCGAACGGAGCATCTCGCGCCGGATGAGCTTCGGCGCTTTGGCCCCCGGCACCAATACCGCGCCGATGAGCAAGTCGGTGCGCGGGAGGAGGTCCATCAGGTTTTGCTCGTTGGAATAGATTGTTTTGATTCTGCCGGCGAAAACGGTGTCGAGGTAACGCATTTTTTCCGTGTCCACTTCGAGGATGGCGACGTCCGCGCCCATGCCGGCGGCCATGCGTGCGGCGTTGACGCCGGCGGTGCCGCCGCCGACTACGACCACGCGCGCCGGTGCGACGCCGGGAACGCCGCCGAGCAAAACGCCGGCGCCGCCGTTGACCTTCGACAGATAATTTGCGCCGACAATCGCCGACATGCGTCCGGCAATTTCGCTCATCGGTTCAAGCAGGGGAAGCCGGTTGCCGACTTGCACTGTTTCATAGGCGATGCCGACTGTTTTCGAGGCAAGCAGGGCGTCGGTGAGCGCGGGCTCCGCCGCTAGATGGAGATAAGTAAAGAGCACCAGCCCCGGGCGCAGAAATTGAAATTCCTCCGGTTGCGGTTCTTTGACTTTGATAATCATATCGGCGGCTTTCCAAACTTCGCCGGCAGTGTTGAGGAGCGTGGCGCCGGCATCGGCAAAATCTTTGTCGGAGAAGCCGCTGCCTTCGCCGGCAGTTTTCTCGACGAACACCGCGTGTCCCCGTGCGGTCAATGCGCGGATGCTGCCCGGCGTGCAGGCGACACGGTTTTCCTTCTCTTTAACTTCTTTCGGGATGCCGATTTTCATTGGGACAAAAGGATGGTTTTTCGGGAAAATGTAAAACGCCAAAAGCAGCCGAACGCTTCGATTGCAATTTGCAAAAACGATTTATCCGAAGAGAAGGGCGATCGCGACGATTGCCGGCGGAATGAAAAAAAGTGCCGGCCGGGGCGGACGACTGCCGGCGTTCATTATTAAAAAAATGCCGAGAAGCGTGAATGTGCTTATAATGCCGATTCCTGTTGATCGAAAACCCGCCGCATACGCCATGCCGGGAATTTCCGAAGCAAGGCGCACGGTTTCGGCGATGAGCTTTATCAATATCCCGGCAGCAATGTTTAACGGAATCGCAAGATAACTGAGACCGGCGGAGCCGAGCAGTAAACTCGTAAAACCGGCAAGCATCACCGGGAACGACGCAGGGACGACGAACACGTTTATGAAAATTCCGCCGACGGAGAAAATTTTAAAATGGGCGACCACGATCGGCGTGCTTGCAATCGTCGCCGCAAGGCCGATCCCGAGCGAATCGACAATGCGCGCTTTGAGTTTTATTCCGATTTGCGCAAAGAATCCGAGACCGCCCGCCGGCAAGTCGCGCCACGGATCCCAACGTGCGTTGACGTACTTCGCGAGCGGAAGCCCGTAGAGCAATATCGCGGCGACGACGGAGTAGGAAAGTTGAAATCCGATGTCGAGCAACGTGCGCGGATCAAAAATCACGACAAGCGTCGCCGCGAGCGCGAGTCCGGTTGCCGGATTGCTTTTGCGCGAAATGAGCCCGGCGCCGAGCATGCAGGTTATCATGAACCATGCGCGCATGGCGGAAGCCGGCGCGCCTGCGGCAATGACGAATGCGAACAAAACGCCGACAACGGAGAGGCGCGCAATTGTATCCGTAATGCGGATACATTTGAAAAACCAAAACAATCCGGCGGCAATAACGCCGATATGCAGGCCGCTGACGGCAAAAAGGTGCATGGTGCCGGTGCGTTGGAATGTGGCAAGGGTCTCGCGGGAAAGCGCATTTTTGTTGCCCAGCATCATGGCCGAGAGCAGTTCGGCGGCGTCCGGATTTTTTTCGAGTCCGAGGCGAAGTGAATTTTCAAAACGTTTGCGCAAGGCGGTTCCTTGGCGGTAAATCGCCGGCGGCCCGGCGACCGGTTCGAGAAAACGTCCGCGCGCAAAAACCGAATTCGCGCGGCGGTATTCGAGGTAGCGGACAAAGTCGCGGGCTTCGGCGAGACTTTCAAAATGATTCCCGCAGTTATCAACGACGCCGATTGCGCGGAATGTCGCGCCGCGTTCGGCGAATGGCTCCGGCACGGGTTTTCTGATTTGGCAGTAAACGTCGTTGCCGGCGAGTTCCGGGATTTGTCTCGGCGCGCGGAGAACGCGGGCGATGCCGGAGATCGTTTTTGCGTCCGGTTTTTCCGCGAAGCGGCGTTCCCACCGGAGCGTGAGTTCGGCTTCACGCGGCGGGAGTTGTGGGCGGTGCGGAAGCATCGGAACGCGCACCGCGAAAAGCGCGATCGCGAATCCGGCGACCGCGATAATGTGGCAGATTGCCCAGAGAAATTTTCTGTTTTTTAGAAAAATTGCCGGAACGCCGAAGGCGAAGAGCAGGGCGAGACCGAGTCGCGGTGCGTGAAAATCGAATGCGAAACAAAGGGCGAGCGCCGGCAGCAACGGCGCGAGAATCCACAGGAGCGGAATATGTCCGATGCCGGCGAAGCGGTTGTCTGATTCGTCCGGGGGAAGAAGGAAAGAATGTTCCGAGAGATTTTTCATGCGGCGCGATGCCGGAGAGTTTTTTTATTTCTGAACCACGGATAACACGGATGAAACGGATGCTTTGTAACTTAAAATGTAGTTGAAATTTAATTACAGATTTTTTCTCTGTGTCCTCCGCGGGCTCCTGTTAGAAAATCCCGAGTTTTTGGCGGAGAAAGTCCCATGCCGGATTTTGCGCGAATGGCGATTTTTCGAGAAGTTGAGCGAGCGGGATTTTTACGAAATCGCGCTCGTGCCAGCGCGGGTGGGGAAGCGTGAGTTCGGGCAAGGCGCGCGTTTCGTTTTCGTAAAAAAGGAGGTCGAGGTCGAGCGTGCGCGGGCCGTTGCGAATTGTGCGAACGCGGCCGGCGGCGTTTTCGATTTCAAAAAGTTTTTTTAAGAGATTTTCCGGCTTTAACGTCGTCTCGATGCCGGCAACCGCGTTGAGAAATTTCGGTTGTTTGAGAACGCCGACCGGCGCGGTTTCGATGACGGACGAGACGGCGAGCACGCGCGTCGCCGGCGCGCCGGCGTCGAGTGATTGCAGTGCGCCGGCAATAAACCCGGCGCGGTCGCCGAGGTTGCTTCCGAGTGCGATGATCGCTTGGGGCATCAATGTGGCGCAACCGTTTCGATTGCGATTATCGCGGGTGCGCAACCGGCACGGTCGCGTTACATTGTTCACGCCGGATCACGACGCAAATGTCGTCTGTTTTTACCGGCACCGGCGCGTTGGGTTTATGCGCTTCGACGGTGAGCGCACGGACGGGCGGAAAGTTTTTCAGGATGTCGCCGGCAATGCGTTCGGCGAGTGTTTCGATGAGTTTTACCGGTTCGCCGGTGATGTGTTTTTCGGCAAGCGCGATGACGTCGGCGTAGTTGACCGTTTTCGTTAAATCGTCGGTTTCGCCGGCCGCGCGCGTGTCGAGTTCGAGCTCGAGCGAGACGCGAAAAATTTGGCCGTTTTTTGTTTCTTCCGGAAAAACGCCGTGATGCCCGAAGGCTTCGATGCCGGTGATGCGAATCTTATCCATGGAAGAAGGGATACGTTAAAAAATTAACCACAGAGGTCACAGAGAGGCACAGAGGTTTTTGATTTATTGAAATCAAAAAATCCTCCGTGTTTCTCCGTGACCTCTGCGGTTTTTGTTTTTTGCCGAGAACGGCGGCTTACAGGCCTTTGGATTTCGGGTATTTCGGCACGCCTTGCGCTTTGGCGCGCGCGCGCAGGCGCAGGCCGTTCAAGCGGATGAAGCCGGTGGCGTCGTTTTGATTATACCAGCTCTTCACGCCTTCCATCGAGGCGATGTTTTCGTCGTACATCGAGTATTTCGATTTGCGGCCGCAGGTCGTGATGTTGCCTTTGTAAAGCTTCAGGCGGACGGTGCCGGTGACG